>JAZOOM010000285.1:0-4025 GCA_045655025.1 Eubacteriales bacterium
GGACTTTTGAAAAAGTCCCTTAAGAATCCCCAAAACTTTTCAAAAAGCATTATCAAATAACAATTTTTGAAAGTTTTTGGAGTTCTTAGAACCTTTTTTCAAAAAGGTTCTAAGCCCCCGGAGGCCGTGCCCCCTCACCGATAAACCCAAATTTGAATAATTGGCTGAATCGTTACACCCGAATTTACAGCACCTTGTCAATTACCTCGGCTTCCGCCTCGGCCAGTCTCTGCAGGCATTCGTCGTTGGACAAGAACGCCGCGTCCTCGGGGTTGGTGTGGAAGCCGTGTTCGATGATGAAGGCGGTGGGACAGCCGTAGGCGGCGGAGTGGCGCAAAACGCCGTAGTAGTTGATGCCGGGCTGATCGGGGTAGGTGCGGGTCTTGACACCGCGGTCGGTGGTGTTCATGGTGGTCACCACGGCGGCGTTGAGGGCGCGGGCGATCTCGGCGTTGCGGGGCTCGTCCGCCAGAGAGTAGTAGACCTCCGAGCCGCGGACGGCATGGTAGGCCTCGGGGGAAGTAGCCGACCCGGGGGCGTTGGAGTGGATGGACAGGAACAGGACGGCATGGCTGTCCCCTGCCAGCTTGCCCCGCTCCTCCAGGGAGGGGTCGTCCTCAATGGCGTTGCGCGTCAGCAGAACGGTGAAGCCCTTGGCCTCCAGCAAGGCCTTCAGCCTGCAGGCCAGCTTGAAATTTTGCGTGCCCTCATAGGTATTTTCCAAAAGGGGATAGGGATTACCAAACTGACCGTGACCGGCGTCTAAAACAATGATACCTCTTGACATAACTGCCTCCTTGGAGTATAATATAAGTATATTATACATAATGCCGCGTGAATTGTCAAGAGGATTTTCCTGCGGCGGAGGGGAGATTGCGTATGAATGCTGCGGATATGGTTATGAGCGGCTCTCTGCACAAGCTGATCGAGGCGGTCGAGCATCTGGAGGAGGTCAGGCCCCTTACGGTGGGACAGATGCAAAGAACGATGAAGATCGGCTACGGCCGCGCCTGCGCGTACATGGATCTGTTTGAGGAGCTGGGGATCGTGTCCCGTGCCGAGGGGCAGGAGAGCCGGCGTGTCCTGCTGATCCGGGGTCGCCGCGCGGAGGTCGTTGTGATGCGCTACCTGTGCGAGGTGATCGATGCCGCCTTCGAGAAGGAAAATTGCGATCCTGCGAAGAATGGGAGCTTGGTTTTCGAGCCCGAGGAGGAGTCCTTGACGTTGTCCGTGGAGTCGGTCAGCCCCTTTGCACCCCTCACGGTGGCGGATGACTTTGAGTTCAACGATGCCGATGACGAGGATATGCCCCCGCCCCTTCCCCTGCCCACAGATCCCGCCGCTCTGCTCCGCTGTGCCGTGGAGTACGTCTGCACCCAAACGCGGGTGGGCACCTCCAAGCTCCAGCGCACTCTGAAGCTTGGCTACGGCCGCGCCGCCATGCTGATCGACCAAATGGAGGCGCTGGGGATCGTTGGCCCCGACCGCGGCGGCAAGATGGGGCGCGAGGTCCTACTGTCCCTTGAGGAGGCACTTGCGCGGTTGGACCGCAAGAGCTGATCTTGGTACCCCTTCCTACATCCTATTTCACGAAAGGAGGCTCCCATGCCCTACCTGCACACCCCCATTGATGCCCTCGGCGGCGTGGGTGCCGCCCGCAAGACCGCCTACAACAAAATGGGCATCTACACCGTGGAGGATCTGGTCTACCATTTCCCCCGCGCCTACGAGCATCGCGGGGATATCCGCATGCTGGCCGAGTCCCGTGACGATGCCTACAAAAACGGTAAGGCGCGCATGGCCACCCTGCTCACCGTCTCTACCGAACCCCGTGCCAGCCGTATTCCGGGAAAAGGCCGCATGACCCTGCTGAAGTTCCGTGCCTTTGATGAGAGCGGCACCTGTGAGATTACCTTTTTCAATCAGGAATTCCTCCGAAGTACCTTTTCGGTGGGCAGTATTTTCCGCTTTTACGGCAGAGTGGAAGCGGTAGGGAGGGATCGCTATACCATGACCGCGCCCTCCTACGAGCCCTACGTGGAGAGCCGTCCCCTCCCTCCGCTCTTTGCGGTCTACCCCCTTACCGAGGGGATTTCCAACAAGCTCATCACCGACCATATCCGTCAGTGCCTGCCTGTGACCGCCATGGTGGAGGATCCGCTCCCCGAGGAGATTCGTGCCGCCGAGGGTCTGTGTACCCTGGGCTATGCCCTGCGGCAGATCCACTCCCCCGAGGATTTCCAAAGCCTCCATACCGCCAAGAGACGGCTGGCCTTCGACGAGTTCTTCCGTTTCGCCCTGGGACTGGGTACGGCGGGACGCACCGCCCGCGTGAAGGGCGCGCCCGTCTGTTCCGTCACCGACGGCGTTATGAACGCCTTCCTGAAGGCACTTCCCTACGCCTTGACGGGTGCCCAAGCCCGCGCCCTCCGCGATCTTCGCCGCGATCTGGCATCGGATACCGCCATGAACCGCATGATCGTAGGCGACGTGGGATGCGGCAAAACGGTCTGCGCCGCCGCCGCCATGTACGTCGCCGTCAAGGCGGGGCGACAGGCCGCCCTCATGGCCCCCACGGGGATCCTTGCCTCCCAGCACGCCGCCGATCTCCTTCCCCTCTTCGAAAAGCTGGGCATCAGGGGCGCGTTGCTCACGGGGCACACCCCCGCCGCGCAGAAACGCAAGATCTATGCCGCCCTCGCGTCAAGCGATCCCACCGTTCGGCTGGACGTGGTCATCGGCACCCAAGCCCTCCTGTCCGAGGGGGTGGAGTTCGCTTCGCCGGGTCTGGTGGTCACCGATGAACAGCACCGCTTCGGCGTGAACCAGCGCGCCACTCTCTCCGAAAAGAACGCCAACGCCCATCTGCTGGTCATGTCCGCCACCCCCATTCCCCGTACCCTTGCCTTGGTGATGTACGGGGATCTGGAGGTCTCCCGCATCGACGAGATGCCCCCCGGCCGTCAGCGGGTGGACACCTTCGTGGTGGACGAAAGCTACCGCGCACGACTGGATGCCTTCATCCGCAAGAACGTGGATGCGGGTGGGCAGGTCTACGTGGTCTGCCCTGCCGTGGAGGAGGCCGAGGAGGAGGACACCGCCCTTATCCCCATCTTCGCCGATTTCGGGGGAGAGCAAACCGCCATGGCCGCGGTGGAACGAAACGACACCCCCATGAAGGCCGCCGTGCAGTACGCCGCAGAATTACAGGAGCGGCTCCCCGACCTCACCGTGGCCTTCGTACACGGCAAGATGAAGCCCGCCGAGAAGGACAAGGTCATGACCGCCTTCGCCGCGGGGGAGATACAGGTGTTGGTGTCCACCACCGTCATTGAGGTGGGTGTGAACGTCCCCAATGCCTGCCTCATGCTGGTGGAGAACGCCGAGCGCTTCGGCCTCTCCCAGCTTCACCAGCTCCGCGGCCGCGTGGGTCGCGGTACCCGCAAATCCTACTGCGTCCTCATCCGAAACGGCGGGGGCGAGACCGCCAAGGCAAGATTAGAGGTCATGCGCACCACCTACGACGGCTACGCCATTGCCGAAAAAGACCTCGCCCAGCGCGGCCCCGGCGACTTCCTTGCCCCCGCAAACGGGGCGGGCATCCGCCAGAGCGGCGGCTTCCGCCTGGCCGAGAACTGCTCGGATACCGAACTGATGAACCACGCCTTTCAGCACGCCCGCGAGATGCTCACGGATGACCCCGAGCTGGACGGATATCCCGAGCTGAAGGCGGCGGTGGAGAAGATGTACGCAAAGAGCGGGAATATTTTGAATTGATGTTCAAATTGGGGCGTATCGAACTGTCTGACAGAAAAGATCGGTATGTTTTAGGGTGACCCTCATCCACCGCTTCGCGGTCCCCCTTCCCCCAAGGGGAAGGTTCACGCGCAACTGGTTTTTTGTGTAACTATATCCAAAAACATACTGATAGCCAAAGGTTATTCAGACAACGGCAAACACAAGCCCTTTACCTTCCCCTTGGGGGAAGGGGGACCGCGATAGCGGTGGATGAGGGTCACCCTTCC
>JAZOOM010000286.1:0-15032 GCA_045655025.1 Eubacteriales bacterium
CGTCGCTCCGCCACATAGAACATACCGATATTTTTTGTCAAAAAAACGCAAAAAAAGGTTATCTGACAAAAGAAATATGCAATTTATTGGTTGCGGAGCGACGAGGGCGTCGCTCCCTACATTGGGTTGTCAAATATTAAACGGTCGTGTCAAAACCCACCGACAAACCCAAATTTGAAGAGTAGCTGAATCGTTACAAAAATATTTGTTCAGCAAATTCCCTCAAAACTCTTGACAAATCTGTATGCCTGTGCTATAATACAGTTATGTCAGATAATACAGATAATACAGATGGAAGGAGGACTTATGAAATTCAGTTTTTCGGGTAATCAGGACATCTATCTTGAAATTGCCGAACGGTATAAGGAATATATTCGGCTGGGTGTCATCAAAAACGGAGAAAAGCTACCGTCTGTCAGACAGGCGGCAGGAGAGCTTTCGGTCAATCCCAACACCATCGCAAGAGCTTATGCCAAGCTTGAGGAGGACGGATATATCTGTTCCTTGCCCAAAAAGGGTGTCTACGTAATCTACGGGGGAGACGGGAGTAAAAACACAAGCGGGGATGATGGTGGGGAGGAAAACTCCTATATTTCGCTCATTTACTCCTTGCGTGACAGCGGCGTAAGTCGGGAAACAGTTTTAAAATGGATAGAGGAGGTATACGGAAGCCATGATTGAAGTGAAGAATCTGTCTTACAGCATCGGCAAAAAAGACATACTTGACCGTATCGATCTCACCCTGAGAGACGGCAGTGTCATGGGTCTTGTGGGCATCAACGGCGCGGGAAAGACCACGCTTCTGCGCTTGATATCGGGGGTTCTTACAACTCGGATGGGTGAGATACTCATAGACGGGAAACGCGTTTCCTGTGAGGATTCTCGGAAGGAGCTGTTTTTCCTGCCCGACGATCCTTACTATACCATACATACCACGGGAGAATCCCTTTTCAGAATGTACGCGGTCTTTTATCCGCAAATAGACAGCAGAATTTTCGAGCATTATATGGAAAAATTTTCCTTGGATGAGAAAAAGCCCATACGGAATTTCTCAAAGGGAATGAGACGTCAGCTGTATATTTCGCTGGCACTTGCGGTCAAGCCGAAGTATCTGCTGCTTGACGAAGCCTTTGACGGTCTGGATCCGCTTTCGCGCTTGTCGGTAAAAAAAGCGATCAACGAATACGTGGAGGAGAGCGGCACGTCTGTGATCATTTCAAGCCATTCTCTGCGTGAGCTGGAGGATTTCTGTGATTCCTACGTGCTTCTGGACAATAAGACCGTTTCAAGCTCGGGAGATATTGCCGAAAAGATCAACAGCTTCTGCAAATTCCAGCTTGCCTTTAAGGATGACGTAGATGAGGCGCTCTTTGCTCACCTTCCCGTAACCTCCTTTGAGAAAACAGGAAGATTTGTGCGCGTGGTTTTGGAAGGGAACGCCGCCGAGCTGAAGCCGCTTCTCGAATCACTCTCGCCTGCGGTCATTGACGAAATGCCTATGGATTTTGAGGAGATATTCATTCACGAGGTAGAGAAAAGGGGGTATAAGATATGACGACGTTGAGAAGATACTTATTCTACCGACTCAAAAACAGTGTTCTGAGAGTCCTGATTTTTTCGATTCTTTCCATCCTGCTCTCACGGATCGTGCTTCGGGAAAGTATTACTGCCAGTAAAATTTCAAGCTGCGCCAGCGGACTCTATATCTTCGCGATTATTCTCGGTATTGTCGCCAGTTTGATCCCGTTTTTTGAGCTTTCCGGGTTCAAAAACAGAAGAAATCTGGATACCCTGTTTTTCTTCCCGATCAAGCGGGAAAAAATGGCGCTTGCCGTCTATATCAGCGGCCTTTTGCAGGTGATCATTATCTATACCGTGACGTATGTGGCCGGATTCATATTCCTTGCTACGAAGACCGATTGCTTTGCGCTGATCTACATGCTACCATACTTCTTCCTGTCTCTTCTGCTCGGAGCAGTGATCTATTCCGTATTCATGTTCCTGTTTGCAGAGGCGAATACCGTGACAGACGGCGTGCTCTTCTGCCTGCTTTGGATATTCCTGCTGTACATGGTAAGCAATACGGCTATCTGGGAATTTGTCGATTCGGAATCCCGGCATACGGAAACGGTCCAAGCGGCCATGGATCTGTCGGAGTGGGGAATCATCTACGCACCCATAAACAATCTGACCGTGTTGTTCCAGGAGCTGATTGAAATCAACCGTTCTTCGAGGTGGGACAGATCGGCAGATGCCGTCAAAGAGTACACGTATATGTTCTTTGTCTGGGGCGCGATTGGTATCGCGGCGGCGGTCGGATACGTATACAGATTCGCGAAAAAGGGTGCCGAGAAGGCAGGAGAGATATCCGAGTCGTGGTTTGGCTACAGGATACTCATTCCCATATATGGGTACTGCCTGATTTTTTTAACGACAGAATCCTTTATATCTGCATTTTCTGTACTTTCCTGGCTGGTTTTTGCTTTGATGATCATAGGATACGTCATATACAGGAGAAGCTTCCGACTGAAAAAGAGCGACATTGGCGCTATAGCGGCGGGACTGGTCCCCATCATTCTTTCAATAAATCTGTAAATGAAGGGGGAGTCAAAAGGTGGTATGAATATGAAAAGGATTGTCGTTTTTATGTGTATTGTGTGTATGTCGGTGCTACTATTTTCTTGTCAATCATCCGGCCTTCAACTTGATAGAGAGGACAGCTTCTTTTCGGACTTTAAAGTTGAAGGTGAGAAGGTCTATATTTACTGCACACTTTTTATCGAAAATCAATCGGGCAGTGAAAAAAATGTTGCGTTCAAAGCGTCTTTGGATAATGATGTGAAAAATGGCTTACTGAGAGAAGCAGTTATAGACGGTTATGCCGTTGATGGAAGTACAACAATTTTTAAGCTTCAAAATGGAGAGAATCAAATAGATGTAGTATTTATAGGTGACTATGCCGGGACGGAAGAAAAAAGTGATCGACTGCTACCTGACATAGAAATAATTGAAATGGAGTAATAACGGCATTTTTTCTTTTAAGCACGCCACAAGGGGCTGCTTCATAGCATGAACAAATAGTGAACGCTATGTGCAACCATAACAAAAAACCAAGGTCAAATCAGTTGATTGATCTTGGTTTTTTTATAGATGAAAAGTCAAAAAATCAATTTGACTCAGCCGCTTGTGTGCGTGCGCTATCGCTTGGTGGTGAAGGTCTGCTACAGATTTGTGTTTCAAATTTGGGTTTGTCGGCCAGGGCTCTGCCCTGGACCCGCTTAAGGGACTTTTGAAAAAGTCCCTTAAGAATCCTCAAAACTTTCAAAAAAAGTGTTTATTGGATAATGCTTTTTTAAAAGTTTTTGGAGATCCAAGAACCTTTTGCAAAAGGTTCTTGGCGGGTGCCGCCGAGCTTGCTCGGCATGCAGTGCCCTGCCGTCCCCGTTAAACAGCAATTTTACACACAACCCATATAATTCAATGCCTCGTACGGTAGCACTCCGGCGATCACCGCTGCCTCAACCAGACTCCAATCCACGCGGAGAGGCTTCAGCAAATGCCAATCCATCTCCCCTTCCAGAATCTTGTCCAGTATGTGGCACATGGAATCGTAGTCCATGAAGGGAAGCAGATGCTCCAGCATCTCGGGGGTGATCCCCGCGCAATCCGTTTCCGAGAGAAGCCGCTGGGTGCCCTCGTCGGACAGGTACATCGTGATATCCATAAGGCGGGATACGTTGATGCCCTGCTTGGCCAGATTGACCGTCAAGCGTTCCACCGCGCTGGGCTTCAGCCATACCGCCAGGCTGGCCACGTCCTCGGGGGTGGCGGTGTCGGGCTCCTTTCCTTGCGCCAAGCTGTTCAGAATGGCCGCCTCCCCCGCCGTGGGAGAGCCCGCCCCGATCAGCTCGTCCACCGATACACCGAAGACCTCGGCCATGGTCACCAGAATGGTCACGTCGGGAAAGGAATCTCCGATCTCGTACTTGGATACTGCCTGACGGGTCACGTTCAGCCGCTCGGCCAGGTCGGATTGGGTCATGTCGGCGTTTTTGCGGAGCTGCGCCAGCTTGAGGCCGAAGGTTTGGGTGTTGAACATACGTGCTTCCTCCTTGGGGGGACTTGTTTCTGTCTCCATTGTACCTCAAAATCCCGCCAAAGTCAAGCAACGGTTATTTGCGCCGTGTGAAACTTGTGTGAAATCAAGTAAAAATCTAAATTTTCTGTTGCATAAATCCCCCATTTGTGTTATAATAAAAGCATCAAATATACAAGGGAGGATCGCTATGCAGATCACCAAAGATATTCGCTACGTCGGCGTCAATGACCATAAGATCGACCTGTTCGAGGGTCAGTACGTTGTCCCCAACGGCATGGCCTACAATTCCTACGTCATCATGGACGAGCTCATTGCCGTCATGGATACCGTAGACGCCAATTTCACCCATGAGTGGCTGGATAACATCCAGAACGTGTTGGGCGGCCGTACCCCCAATTTCCTCATCATTCAGCACATGGAGCCTGACCACTCCGCCAACATCGTCAATTTCCTGAAGGCCTATCCCGATACCATCGTGGTGGCCTCTGCCAAGGCCTTCACCATGATGAAGAACTTCTTCGGCAAGGATTTCACCGAGAATGGCATGATCATCAAGGAGGGCGACACCCTCTCTCTGGGTAAGCATACCCTCCACTTCGTCGCCGCCCCCATGGTGCACTGGCCTGAGGTCATGGTGACCTACGACTCCACCGATAAGGTGCTGTTCTCTGCCGACGGCTTCGGTAAGTTCGGCGCTCTGGATGCCGACGAGGACTGGGCCTGCGAGGCTCGCCGCTACTACATCGGCATCGTAGGGAAGTACGGTGCCCAGGTGCAGGCGCTCCTCAAGAAGGCCGCTACGCTGGACATTCAGACCATCTGTCCTCTCCACGGCCCCATCCTCACCGAGAATCTGGGCTACTACCTGAACCTCTACAACACCTGGTCCTCCTATCAGCCCGAGGAGGAGGGTATCGTCATTGCTTATACCTCGGTCTACGGCAATACCAGAAAGGCCGTCATGAAGCTGGCCGATCAGCTCCGCGCCAAGGGCTGTCCTAAGGTTGTGGTCAACGATCTGGCTCGCTCGGATATGGCCGAGTGCGTGGAGGATGCCTTCCGCTACAGTAAGCTGGTGCTGGCTACTACCACCTACAATGCCGACATTTTCCCCTTCATGAAGGAGTTTATTCACCACCTCACCGAGCGGAATTATTCCAACCGCACCGTGGCCTTCATTGAGAACGGCTCTTGGGCACCTCTGGCCGCCAAGGTCATGAAGGGTATGCTGGAGGGTTGCAAGAATCTCACCTACACCGAGAACAACGTCAAGATCCTCTCCGCCCTGAATGACGAGAGCAACGCTCAACTCACCGCTCTCTCCGACGAGCTGTGCCGTGAGTATCTGGCGCAGAGCAGTGAGACCGCCAACAAGAGCGATATGACCGCCCTCTACAAGATCGGTTACGGTCTCTACGTGGTCACCTCCAACGACGGTAAGAAGGACAACGGTCTCATTGTTAATACCGTTTCCCAGGTGGCTGAGAATCCTACCAAGATCGCTGTCACCATCAACAAGGCCAACTACTCCCACCACGTCATCAAGCAGACGGGCGTTATGAACGTCAATTGCCTTACCGTGGAGGCTCCCTTCAAGGTTTTTGAGACCTTCGGCTTCCAGAGCGGCCGCAATGTGGACAAGTTCGCCGACTGCACGCCTTTGCGGGCAGATAACGGTTTGGTCTTCCTGCCTCGCTACATCAACGCCTTCATGTCCCTGAAGGTGGAGCAGTACGTAGATCTGGATTCCCACGGCATGTTCATCTGCTCGGTCACCGAGGCTCGCGTGATCTCCGACGTGGAGACCATGACCTACGCCTATTACCACGCCAACGTCAAGCCCAAGCCTCAGACCGAGGGCAAAAAGGGTTACGTCTGCAAGATCTGCGGCTACGTCTATGAGGGCGAGGAGCTGCCTGAGGACTTTATCTGTCCCCTGTGCAAGCACGGCGTGCAGGATTTTGAGCCCATTCAGTAAAGTATTCGAATCTTCAACTCCCGGAGCATACGCTTCGGGAGTCTTTTTGCATTGCTGACTTGACATTTTGGGGGAAATCCTGTATAATTAATGAAAATATGATTGGAAAATTTCGAATGATACGAAATTGTTCAAATTGCAGTTTATCGGGGTAAGGCCACCCACTTTCCCTTTGTGGCAAGGAGGGGGGTCGAGGGGGCAAAGCCCCCTTGACCTTAGAGAAATGGCCGGCGGTGTCGGGGGCGGCCTTGAGCGCCCTGACGCGCACCGGTAGGTGCAAGAAAATTGCTGTGAGCCAAAAGGTTTTTAGCAATTTCCTTGTTCCGTATGTTTGTCGTTATAGCTAATTTTCTTGCGGCTTCCGCCGCGCGTCAGAGGGCCGCCGCAACGCGAAAGTAGGTAGGCAACTATTCGAAGTTACTGGTTGCGGCCTACAAATGCCGCTAAAGCAGCATTTGTCCGTGGTGCGGTGTGGGAAAGCCCCTCCGACACCGCCCCCCTTGCGTGTCTTTGTGAAGGGGGGTTCGCGCCCTTCACCCCCACATAGCAGCAATCCAACGCACCGCCAAACCCAAATTTCCATATTTCCAAATCAAAAAGGAGTCCCTATGAGCCTGAAAAGCAATCGCGCCCGCCGTGCGGCGTGGGATGGCGGGGTGAAGCACTGCACCTTCGATCCTCAAGGCCCCGGCGTGGTGCGCATTCACTTGATCCCACCCATATACCGCCCCTTTCGGAGAGCCGAATCTCTGGTGATCCTCAACGGCTACTACCTGCTCCCTCTGGGGGAGACCTTGGCCTGTCTTCTGTCTGCCTTCATGGACGAGGTCAACGCCTACGACGGCAGACCCATCTCGGAGGAGGACGGAGGCCGTATTTTCGACGGTACCGTCAAGGCCGTGTCGAAGGTCTATCCACATATCAACCGCGACCTCATCGGGGAGGATCTGGAGGATCTTCTGAATATCCTCTTTGAAATCGCCCGCGGGGGCAGACCCTCGGTGGAAATCCAAAAAATGTCTGTCCGCTCCTATGCGCCCAATATGTCCGCTCCTCACCGCATGGATCTCATGGTATCTGCCATGACCGACGGGGAGGGACGGTGGCAATGCAACCAGAAATGCCGCTTCTGCTACGCGGCGGGACAGCCCCTCGGCAAGTCCTCCGAGATGACGACGGAAGAGTGGAAGACCACCCTTGACCGCCTGAAGGAGGCGCGCGTCCCCATGGTGACCTTCACGGGCGGCGAGCCTACCCTTCGCACCGATATTGTGGAGCTGGTAGACTACGCCAAGTGGTTCGTGACGCGGCTGAACACCAACGGCGTGGCCTTGACCGAGGATCTGGTGAAGGGACTGAAGGAGGCGAGTCTGGACAGCCTGCAGGTCACCCTGTACTCTTCCGATCCCGCTATCCACAACGAGCTGACGGGGGCGGAGCACCACGCCGATACGCTGGCGGGCATCCGACGCGCTGTGGAGGCCGGGCTGGACGTGAGCGTCAATACGCCTCTCTGCAAAGCCAATGCCGATTACTTGGCCACCCTTTCCCTCATTCATGGCGTGGGAGTGCGTTTTGTTACGGTCAGCGGTCTTATCTGCACCGGCGGGGCGGCAGGGAAGCACGGCGAGAACGATCTGTCCTCCGAGGAGCTTTTGGAGATCGTCCGATCCGCAAAGGCCTTCTGTGACGCTCACGATATGGAAATGGACTTTACCTCTCCGGGGCTGATCCCGTCGGACAAGCTGGATGCTTTGGGGCTGAACGTCCCCTCCTGCGGTGCCTGCCTGTCTAATATGGCCATCACGCCCGACGGCGCCGTGGTGCCCTGCCAGAGCTGGCTGGGAGCGGACGCGGGGCTTGGACACGTCCTGCGGGACAACTGGAAGAATATCTGGAATCACCCCACTTGCAAGGCTCTGCGGAGCATGACCGATGGGGAGGCTCTGACCTGCCCCTTCCGCAAGAGAGAGGGGGTGTGACTCATGGGAAATCAAAAGAAACGCCGTGAGAGCGGGAAGGTCAAGGATCCCTACGCGCCCGAGGTGGTGCGCAAAAAGCGCACCCTTCCTAAGGGGGACATCATTGGCCTTTGTATTCTGGTCTGTCTCCAGCTGGTGGGGGTACTGGGTATCATTTTCTACCGCCCCGCTCCCGATGACGTGATTCGCGACTATACCGTGACCGTGGAGCCGCAAGCCGACGGTACGCTGGAGATCCACTACGATTTTGTTTGGACGGCCTTGACCTGGACGGAGGATCTGACCTGGGTGGAGATCGGTATGCCCCATCCCGATTACGTACTGGTGCAGGCTTCTGTTTCAGATACTGTAGAGAGAAACGAATATTTTCGGGATGAGAATTACTACTCTCACCGCTTCTTTTTCAAGAACGCGTATTTCAACGGAGAGACCGTGGAGTTTTCCTTTGCCATTCGGGTTAAGGGACTTCTAACCCGGGGGGAGGATGGCTACGTCTATGAGTTCATCCCCGGCTGGTTCAACGAGATCCCCGTGGAGAACTATACCTTCAAATGGAAGCTGTCCGAGGACGTGGTCAACCACAACGCCGACACCACGGAGGACGGCTACGCGGTATGGAAGGGAAGTATGGACTGCGGCGGGACGGTACACATGATCCTGACCTATGAGGACACCGCCTTTACGCCTGACACCGAGCCGCCCGTCTATACTCCTATTGTTAGGGCGTCGGGGGCCTACAACGCCCTGCGTGAGTACCGTCACGTGTTTATCGGGTTCGTGGCGTTTGTCATTCTGCTCCTGGGGATATGGCAGGTGAATATGGTGGATTGCATCGTCTCCTACCACCGAGGCCGAGGATTCTTGCGAGGGCACGGCTACCGCATGCACACCTATGGCCGCGACAATCCCCACTACACCCGCGCTGTGATAGCCTCGGGTGGAGGAGGCTATCACGGACGGGGAGGCGGCGGTGGAGGCGGTTGCGCCTGTGCCTGCGCCTGCGCATGTGCCTGTGCCGGAGGCGGCCGGGCGGGATGCAGCCAAAAGAATACGACAGAGATCCGCGGCGAGGGTGCTCGCCCCGAATCCCATATGACCACCGGTTCCTCTGCTCCGGGGGATGAGAAATGAGGTACTCTATGACACAACCTGAATTGATGATACGCAAGGCCACGATGGCGGATTGCGCCGCCATCACCGCTCTGGAGGCCGCTTGCTTTCCTCCTGCCGAGGCCGCTCCCTACGACTCCTTCTATGCCCGTCTCAGAGCCTTTCCCGACCGCTTCTGGCTCCTGTTTCTGGATGGGGAGCTGGTCAGCATGGTGAACGGGAGCCTGTCCAATGAGCCTGATCTGCGGGACGAGATGTTTCACGATACGGCCCTGCACGACGCCGACGGTGCATGGCAGATGATCTTTGGAGTGGCTACGTTGCCGGCTCACCGCCGTAAAGGATACGCGGGAATGCTTTTGAAAAAAGCCATTGAGGAATGCCGGCGGGAGGGCAGGGAAGGGCTGGTGCTGACCTGCAAGGAGTATCGTATCCACTATTACGCCTCCTTCGGATTCGTGGACGAGGGGCTGTCCTCCTCGGAGCACGGCGGGGACGTGTGGTATCAGATGCGAGTCAAATTCTGATCGGATCCGCGAAATACATCCATAAAAACGCTTTTCAAGGGGGAAATCCCGAGAAAAGCGTTTTTTCTTTGTGCATTTTGTCCAGTGCTGAATCGGGGCAAAAATGGAAAGCACCCCTGTTGGATCTCTTCAAAAACGGATTTTTTGAGGAAATTTTGCAATTTTTGCCCGAAAAATGAGGTATATCAAAAGTTATATGCTCATTTTTGGGCATATAAAAAATGATATGCATAAATTCGGGCATATCAAAATTTATATAATACAGCATATAAAAATCCGCCACCGCAATCCAATGGGACTACGGTGGCGGATTTTATGACATTTTGGAGTTAAAATGTGATTTTACAGGAGGATGGACAGTCGGCACTCACGACCAGGAGCGGAAGAAGAAGGGAGTGCACTCAATAAAAACCTGTCTACGCTCAATGGAGGCCCCCAGCTTGCTCAGCTTTCCGATGAGGTTGTCATAGCCACGGTCGATGAATTCGGGGCAGGCGATCTCGGTGACACCCTCGGCCATGAGACCGGCGATGACCATGGCGGCACCGGCGCGGAGGTCGGTGGCGGTAACGGTGGAGCCCATGAGGCGCTGATTGCCGGGAAACCAGGCGGTGTTGGAGGAGCGGGTGACGGTGATACCCATGCGGATCAGCTCGTCAAGGTAGGCAAAACGATTCTCCCAGATCTTTTCGTTGATGGTGCTCATGCCCTGAGCCGAGCAGAGAAGAACGCCGAACTGGGGCTGCATGTCGGTGGGGAAGCCGGGATATACGGCGGTGGTGATCTGAGTGCCCTTCAGGTGACCCGTAGAGGTGACGGTAATGGTGGTTTCTCCCTCCTCGATGGCGACTCCCATCTCGGTCAGCTTGCTGATGATGGACTCCAAATGCTTGGGGATGACGTTGGTCAGGGTAACGCGGCCGCCCGTTCCGGCTACGGCGCACATGTAAGTACCGGCCTCGATCATATCGGGGATGACGGTATAGGTGCAACCATGCAATTTCTCAACGCCGTACACGTGAATTTCCGACGTACCGGCACCCAGAATGTGACCGCCGCACATATTCAGGAAGTTGGCCAAGGCCACGATGTGGGGCTCTCTGGCGGCGTTACCGATGACGGTGACGCCTTCTGCCAGCACAGCGGCCAGCATGATGTTGATGGTAGCACCAACGGAGGCCATGTCCAGGATGATCTTTCCGCCGCACATGCCGTCGGGAGCAATGCCCTCAAAGCCCTGTCCCGTGGTCTTCATCTCGGCACCCATGATCTCGAAGGCGCGGGTGTGATAGTTCAGAGGACGGGCAGATCCGAACTTGCATCCACCGGGGTAGGCGATGCGGGTGCGTCCCTCGCGTCCCAGCTCCACGCCCATGAGGTAGGAGGAGGCGCGGATCTTTTCCACCAGCACGTCGGGAGAGGTGCCTACTTGGAAGCCTGCGCCGTTGATCTCCACGGTGGTGGGGGAGGGACAGCGGATGTCGCAACCCATGGCGGCCAGGATCTCCAGGGTATTCATGATGTCGCTGACGTCGGGCACGTTCTCAATGACACAAGTCTCGCGGTTGAGCGCGCAGGCAAAGAGGATGGGGAGCGCGGCGTTCTTCATACCGCTGATGGCAATGGTTCCGTTCAGGCGACGGCCACCTTGAATAAACAATTTTTCCATGTTGTATGTAAGCTCGTAGGGCACGAAGGCCTTTCGACGGCAGATGCGGAGTGTGGAAGGGTGAAAAGAAAGGGGGAAGGGGGGCTGCGAGCTTTTCTATACCCCAAGTTTTCGTCTTGGGAGGATATTTTTCGGCAAACGTCCCAAATTTTCTCGGTCTGAATGCCGTAAAGGTGTGGTGTTATATCAATATTATCATATCACATTTGCACAAATTTGGCAAGTACGTCGGAAAATAGTTAACAGATTATTTACATAACAACAATTTGTGGGAAACGTCGGCTTTTTTACGATGTTTTTTCCGTAAGAGGACGGTGACTGTTGAGGTATTCAGAGCCTTGCGTGTAATAGAAATCCGACCGAACTTTCTAGATTCGATCGGATTTCTGATTCCTTTGTATGGGAGTATCCTTGCCCGGTCACTCGGTGACTGCGGGCGTTTGTGTTTTGAAATACGCGACCGCCAGATCCACCACCATACCGTAGCTCTTGGTGCCCGGTGTTCCCTGGCTTTGGAGGTAGGAATTGTTGATGCTTCCCGATACCTGACTCACGGTGGAATGTCGGTATTGATCGTAAAAGCGGTTGTAGGCGTTCATTTCGGCTATGATCTCGCTGTTCAGCTTGGCTACGGCCATGTAGTACAGGTCTCGGTCAGCCTGCCACAGGGCACTTGCCACGTACTCATACAGGTTCAGGTATCCGCAGTAACGGATATAGGGGTCGTCTGAGGAGGAACAGACCAGAAAGGCTACAAAGTTGGCCTCATCCTCTCTGGCGATTCCGCGCTGATGTGCCAGCTCATGAGCGGCGGTATAGGGCAGGGTGTAATCGGGGAAATTTACGTTGAGGTTGGCCTCGCCCGTAAAGAAGGAGTAGACTCCGGTGATGTGCATGTAGGACATGACTTCACTGGCCAGCACGGGCTTGACGCGGGCGGGCATGGTTTGAATAAAGGTATATTCGTCTGCCAGGCGTCCGTAGGCTTTACCCAGCTTGTCGTTCATGTCCTCCAGAGAGTAGGGCATTTCCGAGAAACCGTCTTTTCGGAAATTCACGCCGTTGGTTTCCCGATTGATGGCCTCAATGAGAAGGACGGCGGTATCGTACAGCTCCTCTGCGGACACTTCGGTCCGTTCCAGCTCCAGCTTTTCATCCAAGCTTCTGCCCCGATATCCGGCGGCGAAGTTCCAGACGAACACCGAAAACAGGGTTACCACCACCGAGAGCAGAATGCCGATATACGCGGCGGCGGCCTTCCAGGAGCCGCAACGGTGGCGGACGGCGTGGCGGAGTACCAGCACAAGAGCCAAGGGCAGAAGCCAGATCACCGCCTCACCCAAGGAGAAGGGGAGTGGATAGGTTACGGCGGCGAACGCCGTCCGCAAGAACGAGGATACGGTGGTATTGAACCAATCCGCAAAGGCCACGCTGCGGCTCATCACGACGTACAGTGCAAGAGACAAAAGGCCTAACCCGTACAGAAGAATGCAGACCGTGGGCAGACGCTCATATTTGGCCTCTGCGGGGCAATTGTCCTCTGACCCACACGGTATAGGTTGTGTGGCTTCGCTCCGTTTGAGAGGATTTTTCGTCCGTTCAGAGGTGGGCTCGGATAGAGTGCGTTTGAAAAAAGAGAATTTCATGGTAAGGGGTATATCCTTTCGTTTGGAACGAATGGGGGATTTTAAACGTTAGGACTCTGTCAGGGTCAAGGTCTTCAGTAAACCTACCGTGGGGGTCTTGGTTCGTATGGGATTTTGAGGAACCAGCATGCTCAAAACGTGCTCCATATCCGCGGGCAGAGGAGCCCAGGTATGGAGGAAGCCGTCGGGAGATGGGGCATTCAAGGGACAATCGTCACCGCATCCAACAAAGGGAACGGCCGCTTCATTCACGTCCTCCCGCATACGGGAAAAGGGCATGGGCACAGACAGGGACAGAGCATGGAGCGCGTGTCTTCCGATCAGCTCCGAGGGACTGCCGTACAGATCATCCCCCAGAATGGGGTAGCCCAGATGGGAGAAATGGACGCGAAGCTGGTGGGTTCGCCCCGTTACGGGCTCGCAGAGCACCAGCGTGTGGCCATTGCCCACGGCCAGTACGCGGTAGCGGGTCTCGGCGTATACCGCGCCGTCCTTCTCCGGGTCTCCCACCGCGCGGGTGATGAGCCGCTCGTCGGGGCGGTATATGGGGGCTATGAGGGTATGTATCCCTCCGTTAAGGTCGGACATTTCTCCATTCAGTATGGCTACGTACCGTTTGGTTACCTCTCCGCGGATCAAGGAACGGCCGAGACAGCCCGAGGAGGCGCGTGTCTTCCCCACCACCACCACACCGCTGGTATTGCGATCCAGACGTCCCAGGGGGCGGAAAACGAAGGGCTCGTCGGCTTCCGCGTAGCGAAAGGCCAGCGCGTTGGCCAAGGTGTCCGTAAGGTGACCGTGGGAGGGATGGGTGGGCATATCCGAGGGCTTGGATAGGGCGATCACGAAATCATCCTCATAGAGAACCTCCAGGGGAAGCTCGGTAGGGATGACGGTTTCGGTAGCGGTCTCGGTGGTGTCGCGGTCAAAGAGCTCCAGCACGTCGCCCTCGCGGAGGACGTAGCGCACTGTCACCCGCTGTCCGTTGATCCGGATGCCTTGGGGATGATTTTTCAGCTTTGCCAGAACCGCCGTGGAAAGACCAAGGGTCAGCTTGAGGTAGGAGCGAAGAATACGGCCATCGTATTCGGCGGGAATCTGTATGACCATGGCGGTGTCCTTTCTGTTTAGTATATGCCGGAATATCTTTTCGGATTCTGAAATACGCAAGGACGGCGGTTTTCCCACCGTCCTTGGCTGATGGACTGTCAATCTGTGTCGATCTTGATCTGCTGGATCTCGATGTTCTTTTCCTCCAGCAGAATACCCGTTGCGGGGATCTTGATCTTGCGGTAGGATTTGACGTTCTGGAAGCTGTCACCGAAATCCACCAGTGCCTTGACCACCGTCTGATCCTTCTTGAGCTGCATGACCTGCACGCCCTGGGAGGTGCGAGTGGTCTTCTGAGGGATCAGAGTGGACTTGATGAGAATAGCACGATCTGCCGAGGAGATCATAAGGATATCCAGCGGCTTTTTGTCTGTGTCGGTAAAGACAGCTACAATGGGAGAGGCATCCGAGTAAGCACCTGTAAGCTTGCGGCGGCTACCCTTGGTAACGTAGGCGGTCACGGGGACACGGACGGCTTTACCATTGGCGAACACAAAGACGTAGTTTTCGTCCTCCGGATACTCCTTACGAAGCTCCATGTAGATGGGGCGTTCGCCCTCGTCCATTTTCAGCTTGGTGGGGAGGTAGTCGCCCATGGCGGCGGCTTTGAGGCAATCAAAATCATCCACGGCGGCGCGGTAGACCTGGCATTTATCGGTGAAGAATACCAGCTCATCCCGATTCTCGGCATCCAGCACCTTTGTTACGGCATCGCCGTCCTTGAGCTTCTGATCCTCCACCGAGAACAAGGTGCGGGGAGTGACGGCAATCTTCTTGAAGTATCCGTCACGGGTGAACAGGAGCTTGACGGGGAAGTTTTCCACCGAATCCTCTTCGTCGTATACCTTGATCTCTCCGGCATCCATGATCTGGGTCACACGGGGCTTGCCGTACTTTTTCTTGATCTCGGT
>JAZOOM010000287.1:0-7432 GCA_045655025.1 Eubacteriales bacterium
TCCTCAGCCCGGCAACGCCATCGACTGGAAGGGCAATCCTTGGGACTGCACCAAGTTCGACAAGAAGGATAAGTCCACCTGCGGCGCTCATCCCAACTCCCGCTTCACCGCTCTGGCAGCCAACTGCCCCTGCATCTCCCCTGAGTTTAACAGCCTGAAGGGCGTTCCCGTATCCGCCATCGTCTTCGGCGGCCGCCGCGCTAAGACCGCTCCTCTGGTGTACCAGTCCACCTCCTGGCAGTACGGTGCCTTCGTCGGCTCCATCATGGCCTCTGAGACCACTGCCGCCGCCGCCGGCGCTGTCGGTGGAGTCCGCCGCGATCCTATGGCTATGCGTCCCTTCGTGGGCTACAACATGGGTGACTACTGGAACCACTGGCTGGCCATGGGTACCCGCATCCCCAATCCTCCCAAGATCTTCCACGTCAACTGGTTCCGCACCGACGACGAGGGTCACTTCATCTGGCCCGGCTTCGGCGACAACATGCGCGTCCTGCTCTGGATCCTGGCTCGCTGCGAGGGCAAGGTAGACGCCGACATCACCCCCATCGGCTACGTGCCCAAGGCTGAGGACATCATGATCGGGGGTCTGGAGGACATCACCATCGACACCATCCGCGATCTGCTCACCGTAGACGTTGAGTCCTGGCTGGCCGACATCGGCAACATCAAGGAGTTCTACGCTCAGGTTGGCGACGCCGTTCCCAACACCATGTACGACGAGTTGGCCGCTCTGGAGGCAAGACTCCAGGCTGCTCGCTGATTCCCTGTCATAGCAAAAAATCCATCACAGGCTTCATGCCTGTGATGGATTTTTGTTTCGTGATTCAAATTCGTCTCATATCTCTTCTTGGCATTGTATCCAATACGCCAAGGTTTTCCGTATCCCCTCATCCGCATCCGCACCTCGGCACTCAAAGCGGAAGCCGGGGGCACTCTCCACGGTGAGGACACCTTGAAAGTCCAGCGCGCGAAGGGCTTGTGCCACCGCCGTCACGTCCAGACTCCCCTCCTCCAAAAACCAATGCAGATCGGATACGCCGTCGTTGTTGTGGAGGTGCATCTCCCAAATGGGAAACTCCTTGGCGGCCAAGGCATTGTAAAAATGAGTAGCATCGGGACACGGCACGGGAGGATGCTCGTAGGGAGAATTGGTGAACAGAACCTTTCCCCCGGTGTTCAGCCCCTTCATACGGAGGAACAAATGCCCCAGATCCACCAGGTAGCCGAAGCGGTCGTTTCCCCTCAGAAAAGCGATCTGCTCTACCTCTTGCGCGATCAGGCCGAAATCCTCCACGGCAACCTTGCAATGGGGGACAGCCTCCAACACCCGACGTAGGTATCCGCCAATGCCCTCTCCCGCGCGGATGGTCTGGGGGACGTCAAAGGAGAGAACGGATATCAGACCGTGGGTAGCCTGCCAGCGAGCCCACAGATCCAAATCCGTTTCGAAAATCTCCACCGCCTCAGGGGTGTGATGCCGAGGAAGACAGCCGTGGACGGTAAAAACCACCCCCGTGTCGGTCACAGCACGGGCAATTTCCTCGGCGATCGCGGGATCGGTGATGGCGCGGGCAAACTGGGTGCCGTGAACGCTGACGGAATCCAGGCCACACGCGGCAAAAAAGCGGACGTTTTCCGCGATGGTACGGTGGGGATAATGCCAAATGGCGAGACCTTGAAGCATAGAGACCTCCTCGGGCGCGTTTTACCCATTATAGCACATTTCATCGGTAAATGCAAGTATCATTGTTCATCTTCACAGGTGCATTCCGGAAAAAGCCCTTGACAAAACCATGGCGTACATGCTATACTGTGTAAAAATTCATCCCCCTGTGTTATGGAGAGAAAGGAGCCCTCTATGAGTTCACCGGACGGAACGCTTCCCTTCGACGTATCTACCCTTCGTATCCTGCGGCTGGCAGAGCCCAATTTGTCTGAGGCGGCGGCCGTGATACGCCAAAGCTTTGCTACGGTGGTTCAAGCATACGGCATAGCCTACGAAGAATGGCCGACCCACCCCGGATTCATGACTACCGAGGGGCTGAAGAAATTTTACCCCTTTCGACAGATGTACGGCCTGTTCGAGGGAACAGCCATGATCGGTTACATGGCCTT
This sequence comes from Eubacteriales bacterium, assembly GCA_045655025.1. Classification (GTDB taxonomy): domain Bacteria; phylum Bacillota; class Clostridia; order Oscillospirales; family CAG-272; genus CAMEON01. Next base: position 2,119 of record JAZOOM010000287.1, read on the forward strand.
ATCGGAATACTGCGACAGCACTCTACAGCTCTGGCACCTGTGTATCCTTCCCCACCGTCGGGGCTTTGGGCTGGGACGGCTGATGCTGGATCACGCCAAGGCAGAGGCGGTCGCCTATATCGGCCACCCGCCCACCATTGAGTCCCCCGGACTGGCTTTAGCCTTTATGGATGCGGATACAGGTCTGCGAGGCTGGTTTGAAAAGCAGGGATTTGCCTATTGGGGCAGCCTCAACCAAGGCCGTCTCCCCTACGCCTACGGATGGATGGAATGGCAGGAAAAACGCACCGAACCATAATACGATTTCAGGGCCGCCCCGATACAAGGGCGGCCCTGATTCTATGGATTCATCAATCTCCAAAGCCAATACGGTTCTTCTTCTTGCCCATCATGAAGGTGAATTCGCGATCCTGAATGGAACGGTCGAAGTCATCCTTGGTGATGGTGATCTCACTGATCTTAGCCAGCTGGCAGCGCATGGTGGCCTTTGCCCAAGCGCGCTCGTAAAGGTTGCGAACGAAGCGGGCGTTGCTGAATTCCTTGGACTGAAGCAAAGCGTCGGGGAGACCGTCGAAGTAAGCCTTCACAGCGGCGGGCAGAGTCTCCTCATACTTGAACTGCTTGCTCACCATGGACATGAAAATATCGTAGAGCTGCTCGCGGGTGAAGTTGGGGAACTCAATGATGTAGGGCATACGGCTGGCGAGACCCGCGTTGCCCTTCATGAGCAGATCCATCTCGTCAGCGTAGCCGGCCATGATCACCACCATGTCGTTGCGGTGGTTCTCCATCTCGGCAATGAGGGTATCCAAAGCCTCACGGCCATAGTCACGGTCATTGTCCACACCGCGATACAGCGTATAAGCCTCATCAATGAACAGCACGGAGCCGTAAGCATCACGGCAAATGCTGGTAGTCTTGGGAGCGGTCTCACCGATGTAACGGCCGCAGAGGTCACGGCCTGCATGCTCGTGGAAATCACCGATGCGAAGCACACCGTTCTCTCTCAACAGCTTACCGATGATACGTGCCACGGTGGTCTTACCCGTACCGGGATTACCCACAAACCGCATATGGATACAGGGAGCGTCCACGCTGTTCTGCTTCTGCGAGAAGACGATCTGGGATACGATCTCATGGATGCGAGTTCTGATGGCATCGCTGCCCACCAGATTATTCAGCATTTCGTCGGCGGACATACCCGAGTCGATCATGCTCACGGCGCAAAGAGCCGCAGTGTCGCGCTTGGAGATCAGGAAATCCTCCTTGCCGCGGCGGGCATTCTCCTGATACTTGTTGTAGAGCATTTCCTTGACCACCTTGCTCACGGTGTGGAGACCGTAGAAGCGGCCATCGCTCTTCTCTTCCGTAATGCGGCGGTCAAAGCCTTCCCACGCGTTCTTGGAAATACGGAAGCCGTACTTCTCGATCTGCGCGGCGGCGTACTGGCGGAGGTCAGCGTTGCTAAGGGGGGGAATGGTAACAAGACGGACGAACAACACGTCACTGAGAGCGAAGCGAACACGCTCCAGCACGTCCTTATCCACAAAGGGCACGCGGAACACGATCACAGCCGAATTCATGCCCTCGGCAATCTCACCGAGCAAGCGGCGGAAGGCCACGGTATTCAGGGAGTTCATCCACTCGCTGATGTCAATACATACCAGATGCACGTTCTCGGGATTGCAGTAACGAAGGGCGCGGGACACGTCGCTAAAGGCATCAGAATTGTCCCCCTTGGGTGCAGAGAGCACGACCTCGTCCACGTTCCCATCACTTGCGATCTTTCTCAGACCCAACGCGCGCATGAGCTTAACCATCTCTCTCAGATAGGTAGACAAACCGTAACCGTCGTTGATGGAGAACACGAAGCCGCGGGAAGAGAAAACGTCGTGAGCTTTATTCTTGCAAATCGTGGGAGCAATGCTGCACAGCTCACGGGCCAAGGCCTTAAACTCATCGCCGCCGATAAGACCGTCGATGCGCTTCAAGCAATCAGCGGGCGTCTCCTTTGCTCGTACCGGCTCGGATCTTCTCCGAGAAGTGCTCCGACCGAAAAATCCCCGAGAATCGGAATCAGCTTCTTCTTCGCCGTCATCATCGTCATCGTCGTCATCTTTCTCTGCTTCAGCGGCAAAATGGGGCAAGGGTCTGTCTTTGGATTCTTCGTCCTCATCCTCGGATGGATCCTCGGATGGATCCTCGGACGCATCCTCCGATTTATCCTCGGTCTTGTCCGACGTCTTCTTGAAGAAAGCACCTTCCTCTTCGTCCGAATCCTTATCCTCGGTGCTGTGATTCGTTTCTTTATCCTCAGAGGTCTCTTCCGTTATATCCTCTACGGTAATGCCAAACACGTCGTCGGATTCGCTCAAATCGTAATGGGTATTGAAAGCCATTCGCAGATCCCGGGACAGATCCTCGGTGGTTGCGTTATCCACCTTTAAAGTGACCCGCAGTTCAGTCAAATTGGCCTTTTCTACGGTAAGATTGTCTCCGTACTTCTCCTTGACGAGGCTCACCAAAAACTGAATGGGCAACACGTCGTCGCCTCTGCGGGATAAGACCCAAGGGCCGGGCAATACGATAATGATTTTCTTATTCATGGCGCAAACTCCTATTATAGTATCATGGAATCACCATTTATTGTACATCAAAAACCGTTTTCTGTCAAGGGAATTTGTCGGATTTTGGTGTTTTGAAGCACATTCGTTTAAACTGCACAATTTCAGGCACCCCGTTTTCCCCTTTTTGACAAATCAAAGGTGAGCGTGATTCCCATCGGATTCATGGCATCAGAATCGCATTACAGCCGCGTCCCCGATGGCCTCAATGAGCTTTTCCTCAAACCGCTGATCCTGCGCAAAGAGGTTCTGGTAGGTCTGAAGGTGGGTTTCGGTCTTGTAGTTGAAGATCGCGTCATCCAGCCGCACCGTGATGATACGGCGATGGCACTCCAAGGCGATATCCACCTCCTCGCTGACGAAATGGGAAGACACGGATTTTTTAGAGCTGAAGAGGACGACTCCCACACAGTTGGGATCCCGGATCTTATCCGCCAGAGTCACGCGCCAGTTGTCGCCTCCCTTGATGCCGTCGTCGTACCATACCCGACATCTTGCCAGCTGGAGCAGGCGAAGGATGGGAAAAACACGGTTGCGGTCGTCATGGGAATAGCTGATGAACACGTAAGGCTTGGGGCCCTTGTAGGGCAGATCCACGTACGTAACGTCATTCATGCGGCGCTGGCGCTTCTCGGCTTTACGGATGATGAGCTCCAGTTGACTGCTCAAAGAATTCAGATTGAAAACCGAATGCTCACCGCCGTACAGAAGGATCTCATCGAACAGCTCCCGATTCTCCAGCATAATGCGCTTAACGTTCTCTCCGATCTCCAGGCGCAAAGCCCGCTCCTTGCGGGAAACGGAGCGATTGGCGCGGTACATCTTTTCCAGCTGCAAAGGGTCGATGTAGGTACCGATGACCGTCACGTAATCCCCGTAGGCCGCTTTGATCTCCCGAATGAAATCAAAGGTCGGGGCGGACAGGGTCAGGAGGCGATTGCACCGCCCCGAAACGGCATCCAGTATCTGGGACTTATTGAAGCCAACCTTCACGCCACCGTTCTCGTATATGTAGTCACAAGCCTCCACCTGCTTCTTGGTCGCCTTCGTGCGGCTTCCGAACAGGGTCGTCAGCCCCGCCCTGCGGGGAACGTAATTGAGCTTTTCAATAAGGGGAAATCCGTTGTCCCGAAAATAATCACGGCAACGCTGCCCCATCTCGGCGGTGGATCCAAAAAGAATGTACAGCATATAATCTCCTTCTCGGTTTTTATGTTTTCATGGAATCAGGAAAGCCGTTGATATGGCCGTTACCGTCGCAAAGGCCTTAATCCTCCAGCACGATGCAGTTGACCAGCCCGCTGCGGACGATGCAGCCGTCCAAGGCGATGATGCCGGGGGCATAGAAGGTGGTGTAATCGGCATTCAGATTCTCCCCCCCGTTCCCCTCGATGTTGGCATGACCGAAGGAGGTGTGGAAATGCCCGCAGACCACCGTCTTGTCCGGCACGGTCAAGCGGCGAATACACGCGAATTCCATGCCGTTGTACCAGCGGGCGTAGTACCAATCATCGTATCCGGCCTCCCGCCAGTTCTCGTTGTAAGAAAAGCTCTTGTAAGGGGCGTACTTACCGCCGCCCACAGAGGAGGTGCAGGGGATCCAGCCGTGGGTGAAAATATAATGCTCCGTCTCATAGTAGTCCACAGCCGAGGACATGAGGTAACGGTAAAATGCGCTCTGACGCACTCTGGCGGCCAGCACGGAGGGGTAGGACAAGCCCTGACCGTCGGTCATACCCGCCAAGGCCAACGCGGATTTCCACGTGCCATTGTGATTGTGCACAGATTCCTTCTGCTGTAGTAACCAGGTCTCCCCGCTGTCCAGGGTGTCCAGCAAAATATCCATCAGATCCTCATGGTTTCCGCGGACGAAAATGAGCTGATCCGCGCGAAGAAGGCTGATGGCAAAGTCCACCATTTCCAAAGGCTCGGGGCCACGATCCAGAATATCGCCGCAAATGACGAGCTTGTGGGGCTCGGGATCGGTGAAAAAGCCCTTCTCCTCCAAAGCGGCACGAACGAGGGAATAGAAGCTATGTGGATCGGCAATGACGTAGTAACGCATAGAATTCTCCTTTCAAATATGAGTTGATATGAAACCGAAAGGCAGGCAGACCCGTAGAGGGGTCGCCTGCCGCATGTGCATCAAAGAGTTTGGAATACGGCCGCACCGTACAGAGCCAGATCGTGGTCCTCCTCACCCGTGCCTCCGCTGACACCGAGGCCGCCCACGATGACGCCATCGTGATACAGGGGGATACCACCGCCAAAGGTGATGACCTTATCCAGCGCCTGCAGACCGTAGAAGGTTCCGCCGGGCTGGCAGAGGGCAGAGAGCTCCATGGTGGACATCTTGACGGCCACGGCGGTGTAGGCCTTTTTGACCGCCACCTCGTAGCTGACCAGGAACGCGCCGTCCATCACGTGCACCGCCACGGGATTGCCCTCGGCGTTGCAAACGGCGATCACGGCGTGCTTGCCCTGCTCGGAGGCTCTGGCCTCCACAGCGGCAATAATGCCCTTGGCCTTGTTCAGATCCATCACCTTGGGGCCGCCCAAACGGGCCAGCACCTCAGCCACCAGCGTGTCCGACAGGCTTCCCGCGGGAGCACCGGGCACAGCGAGGGGAGCGGGGGCGACAGGGGCAGGTACAGGAGCGGCGGTGGCAGGAGCGGAAGCCGCGGCAGGCT
>JAZOOM010000288.1:0-7329 GCA_045655025.1 Eubacteriales bacterium
GTAGGGGGTGTGGATGGCAAAGCGGGGAATGTCCACGCCGATCTCCTCAATGTAATCGGGCATGCGGAGAATGCTCTCCCTCGTGTCGCCGTCAAAGCCCAGCATGAAGGTGCCCAGCACGGAAACGCCGTGGCGGTGGAACTGCTCCACCGCCGCCTTGTACTCCGCGACCTTGTTCTTCTTATGGCTTTCCTTGAGGCTGTCCTCGCTGAAGGTCTCAAAGCCCATGAGAATGCCGATGCATCCGCTTTGGATCATCAGATCGAACAGCTCCTTGTCCTCGCATACGTCGGTAGTGCAAAGGCCTGCCCATTGGATGCGCAAGGGAATGAGCGCTTGGAAAAATTCCTTCGCGTACGCGCGGTTCGACGTGGGGGAAGGATCAAGAAACAGGATGCGCTTGGATTTGAGGGATCTGATCTCGTCCAGGACGTCATGGATCTGCCTTGCGGAGTGCTTGCCGCCCCAGAAGGAGTTGATGACGCAGAACTCGCATTTGTTGGCGCAGCCGAAATTGGCGATCACGGTGGGGACACCGATGTACTTGCTCTTTTGCATGAGCTCCCGCATGGGGATGACGTTCGCCGCGCCGATGTCGCAATGCTCCCCGTCGTAGCGTTTCTTTGGCGTTCCGTTGGCGAAATCCGCTATGAATTCCTTCCAGATCCTGTCGGCGGGACCCGTCATCACGGTGTCCGCGTGCTCAGCCGCCTCCTCGGGCATGAGGGTTACGTGATGGCCGCCCATGACGACGTAGCTGCCTTTTTGCTTGAAGTACGCGGCCAGCACGTACCCCCGATTCACCGAGGACGTGACCGAGGTAATGGCGACGACATCGTAAAAGCCGAGCTTCTCGTAGTCGCATTTCTGAACCCCCTCGTCGATCGCTTTGAACGTGGCACCGTACTCCTTTGGGGTGAGCGCGGCCAGGTAAGGCATAGTGAGGGGCATATAGCTGAGGGATTTGGTAAATGCGCTTTTGTAACGGTAATTGTTGTCATAGGGGGTTATGAACAGGATCTTCATGAACGTCTCCCTTCGGAATGCTGGGGGACAGCGGGAATATCCGTGTTGTCCGCCATGATCTCCGCTCCGAAAATGTCAAATTCCTTCGCGTATTTGCGGTATCCGATGTTGACCAGCATGTAAAGGCCCTTCATGGTTCTGAATTTGGTCAGATCCAGACGCTTGAAGATGTTTTTCCAGGAATAGGTTTCTTTCCAGGCCCAGGCGATGCCCGCCTCCAGCTCCTCCTTGGTCATTTGCTTGGGGCGGTACACGCAATGTTCCACGTCGTACATGGCGAAGTCGCGCTCGACGATCCGTCCCTCGGCCTCCAGCTCACGGTAAAATTCGGTTCCGGGGAAGGGAGTGATGATGGAGAAACGGGGGAGGTCGATTTTGGCCTTGACGCAAAGCTCGACCGTGCGGCGGAACACGTCGGGGCCGTCCTCGTCCGCGCCGAAGGCAAAGCAGCCCATGACCATGATCCCGCGGCGGTGAAGCTTGTCCATGAGGGCCTTGTATTCCTCCACGTGATTGACACCCTTGTTGATGCCCTGCTGGGTTTCCTGGTTGACCGATTCAAAGCCTACGAGAATACCCTTGCAGCCGCTCTTTTGGAAGATATCCAGCAATTCGTCGTTGTGCCCGATGGCGGTGGTGGTCAGACCCATCCACCATTTTTTCAGGGGGATCATGGCGGTGAACAGCTCCTTGGCGTACTTCACGTCTGCGATCAGATTGACGTCGGGGAAAATGACCTCTTTCCCCTTGAAGGATTTGATCTCCGCGATCACGTCCTCCACAGGGCGGGTGATGACCTTCTTACCAAAGGCGGCGGGATAGGCACAGAAGGTGCAGGAATGGTTACAGCCGCGCACCGCCTCTACGGTGTTGAGGGTTATGTACTTCTTTTTGTTCAACAGATCCTTGCGGGGGAGCGGTCGGTTGGCGATGTCGGGACAGCCCCCTCCGTGGTACAGAGGCTTTAAGCATCCGTTGCGAATATCCAGCAGAGCCTGCGGGAAGGTCTTCTCTCCCAGCCCCGTGAGTACCGCGTCGGCGTGCTCTGCGGCCTCCTGCGGCATGAGCGTGGGATGGACACCGCCCAGGAGCACGGTCTTTCCGAGGCTGCGGAAGTAGTCGGCGTAGCGGTAGCACCGCGATGACGTGCCCGTAATGCAGGTGATGGCGATGACGTCGGCATCGGTATCCAGCGGGATGGCCTCGGCTGTTTCGTCATAGATGACGACCTCGGCGTTCAGCTCCTTGGGCACCAGCGCGGCAAGGAGGGCGAGGGTAATGGGGGCGTAGTGAAGCCCCTTGTGAAACATACCGTTATATCGGTGCATAGCCCCGGCGGGGGAAATAAGCGCTATTTTCATACAAGCTCCAATCTCCGATCAGCCGATCGGAATGAATGAGGAAAGGGCCATCAGAACGACGCATATGGCCACGAGGGTCAGCATGATCCTGTTGCCGGAGCATTTGCCCAGCAAAAGCGTTGCTTTAGGGCGGCGAACCGCGTTGGAATAGGCCGGCAAAACGACCATGACAAGAATGATGGAGAGGGCACCTGCACCGATCTGCACGTAATCCAGTACGCCCAGCGGCAGGAAGACCGCGATCAGAAGCGCGGGTACGGTCGCCACGAACCATGCAAGCCGGGAAGGAAGCCCGAGCTGTCCGCTCACCACGTCGGCAAACGCGAATCCGCTTGACCAGAAGGAGGTGAACATGGCCAGCAGCACGAGCACCGAGCAAAGAATACGGACGAAGGGAATGCCGATGCTGTTGGACAGGCCGATGGTCGCGATCTCGGTGACGGTATCCGATCCGAGGATCACGGCCACCGTAAACGCCACCGTGATCAGGGCATTCAGGGTGAGGCCGCCGATTACGGCGCGGGTCGTGTGCTCCTTCTTTTCGATGTGGTTGCACACCTGAATGATGGAAAAAATGGCAGAAAAGGCGAACATGAACAGGCCGTACACCGCAAAGACCGTGCTCGGTGCGCCGAAGGAGAGGCTCAGGGATCCCTTCACGTGGAGGAACGACAGTGCCATGAGCGTGACAACGGCACCTCCGATCAACAGCATGGAAAGCTTTTCCCCCATGCCCATGCCCTTGACACCGAAGATGATCACCACGGAGGCGAGGGCGTAAAAGAGGATTTGGGTCACTGTGCCGTTGATCCCGAGCAGGTCGGTGAGCACGTTTCCCGCGCAGAGGATATAGACCACCAAATTTTCGAGCAGGAGCAGCACCAACAGAACCAAAAAGGCAATATTCAGCGCCTTTTTGCCCTTCCCGCTGAACAGGTGCTCATCCAGAATCGCGAGCAGATCGTCGGGCTTCTTCGAATTGCGGGTAAGATCCGCAATGATCAGATACATAAACGCGCTCACCGCATAGGCCGCCGCGAGCGCGGTAACCGTGCCGAACACGCCGATCTTGCTGATGGCGTAGGGAATGGTCAGGATCCCCGTACCGATCCCCGCGCCCGCGACGAGCATCAAGGATTCCGTAAAGGTCAATTTCTTGGTTTTCATACGCTCCTCCCGCAGATTGGGTTGGTGATGTGGTTTTATTATACCATATCGGTGTAAATATGTCAATGGGGTGGGGGAGTGAGGCATTACTTGCGGCATGACCCGGAAAAGTAAACTCGGAAAATTTGAAAATATACTATTGAATTTTATTAAAAAACATGCTATAATGATATTGGACATTGTGCTCATTTCTCAAGGGGGTATTCTAACTATGACTGATCAAAAAACCGAAGAATTTGTGGAAAGACTCATTGTAAAATGGTTGAAGCGTATGGACGAGAATCCCGGCGTAAGCGGAAAACCGGTTGCGTTGTACAGATGCTTTGAAAATAACCACGGACTTTTTACGAGTCAAGATAATGCCGGCTATTTTCTTTTGACAGAATCTCATTTGCGTTTTTTTGTTGATTATCCTTATGCGAATCCCTGCGGTTCGGAATATGCTTTTTATGACACGCAAATCAAAGATATTACAAGCGTTTGTGCCAATTATATGAAGAAGAATAACATTGCGGCTTTTGTTCGAGCTTTCTTTATGGCTGCTCTATGTGGGGGATTATTGTATTTCTTCCCTAATATGCGTTCCTTGTTTCAGGTGGCTATATATATTTTGCTGGCGGTCTCGGCAATTGTCGCGATCGGTGCTTTTACATTTTTAAGGATCAAACACTACAAGATCCATATAGGATCCGTAAACGGTGGCTTCACCTTGATGGGCTGCCAGAATCGAAGAAACAAAAATGCTGCAGCGTGGAATCAGCCCATGACGATCGTTTACAATGCAACGATATGCGAAAAACAGCTTCTGGCGTTTATTGAGCAGATCAATGCGCGTATCAGCGTTCTGCAGGAGCGGGGTGAATACGCTTTTGATACTATGGAGGTGCAGTTATGACGGATCGGAAGGATTTTAAAATTTTACAGCCCTTTGAGGGAGGACGCTACGCTGACGATTTTCAGACAAACACCGTTTTGGGGAAGCCGTTGATTAGCTTGTCCGGACGAAATAAACAGGATAAATACGAGAAAAAGTCTTCCAAAAGCACGCAGACCTTACATATGGATGATGATATCCTCAGCAAGCACCTGCTGGTCATCGGTGGAATCGGAATGGGAAAGACCAATCTTCTGAAAAGCATGGTCAAGCAGCTCGTTCAGACAGAGTATGAAATGATGTTTCTGTTCGATACAAAGGGAGACTACTATCAGGAATTCGGATCCTTGGGGGGCTACTGTATTGGGAACACGGGAGAGACTGATCCAAGGAATATCTGGAATATTTTTGAAGAGCTGAGAGATCAAAAGAGCGGTCGACCCGTGGATGAAGATACCTTGTATGAATTGACCAACGAAATGGCCGCCATGATGTTCTCTGAGCATATTGAGAAGAGTACGCAGACCTTCTTTCCCATAGCTGCAAAAACCATTTTTGCAGCCGTACTGCGTGCAATTTATCGAAAAAGCTTGGAGAAAAAAAGTCGGTTGATTGCAAGACCCTCCAATCGTCTCTTAAAGAAATTTTTCGATGGAGAGGATATTTTTCAATCCATACAGATTGATGAAGAGAATCCCGGGCTTTTCAAAAATATAGTATTCCTTTTGACGCATGATGAGCGAGAGCAGGGGGCTCTCAGCTACATTTCCACCGATATCGAAAAGGATATGCCGGACGGACAGACCCTTGGCGTTTTAGCCGAGCTGAAGCTCGTGACTGATGAGCTTTTTGTCGGTCCATTCGGGAAGGAGGGAACCTTCTCCATCATCAACACTATGCGAGCAGGCGGTAGGAAACGTATTTTCCTGGAATATGATATTCGCAAGGGCAATGTTTTGGCACCCATGTACTCGTTGCTGACGGATCTGGCCATCAAGGAATCCCTTCGCAACCGCGCTCCCGATGAAGCGGCAGGAAATGCTTACTTCTTGATCGACGAGTTCAAGCTTCTGCCCCACTTGACCCACATGGACGATGCCGTCAACTTCGGACGAAGCCAGGGCGTGAAATTCATTATTGGCATGCAAAATATATCTCAAATCAAGGAGATTTACGGCGAAGAGGGCGCTATGAATATTCTGAGCGGTTTCTCGACTGTGATTGCGTTCAGGGTAACGGATTTTGCCACCCGCGAGTATCTGGTTCATCTGTTTGGCGAGAACCTCAAGAGAGCGGCATACCTGTCTGCAGTGGTCAGCCGCGGCGTGATCGAGACCATGGAGAGGAGCAACGTCGTAGAGGATTGGGATATTCGCTCTCTACAGGTGGGCGAGTGCATCATACGGCTGGCCGCGACGAATCGGGATTCGGAACACCTTGTTGGGGGAAATGATCCCTTCTTCTTTGCGGTGGAGCCGTATGTACGGGCTGTATTTTTAAAAAAGACTGAGATGAGGCGGAAGGCAGGTGAGGAGGCATGAAATTATCGAACCAAATCGATTGGGATGCTAAACTTAAAGAAGAAAACACGGATTCACACGATCAACACGTGTATCAGACATTGTTATGGAAAAAGGAATCGAATGGTGTTAAATACCGATTCAGTAGATTTCTCTGGGATAGCAGTTTACAGCAAGAGCTGTTTGAATCAATCCGGAAAAAAGATAGATCACACCTCAGACCTAATACCAAGAAGTGGAATTACTACACCGCTTCCTACGATAACAGTGCCGATAAAGTTGTTATCCGAAACAAGGTGGGATTGATAAAGGTCCGCGCCATCGGAGAAAGTTCCTTTGCCAATTCCACCAATCTAAAAATGGTAGTGATTCCGTACGGCGTCAAAATAATTCGTGAACGTGCCTTTAAGGAGTGTGTGGCACTGGAGAAGATTACTTTCCCGAAAGGATTGGAGACCATAGGTGATGAAGCTTTCTCCAACTGTACCGGCCTTACCAGCATCACGATTCCCGACAGTGTGACGAGCATAGGAGAGTGGGCTTTCTCCGGCTGTACCGGCCTTACCAGCATCACGATTCCCGACAGTGTGACGAGCATAGGTTGGAAAGCCTTCTCTGGGTGTACCGGCCTTACCAGCATCACGATTCCCGACAGTGTGACGAGCATAGGTTGGGAAGCCTTCTCTGGGTGTACCGGCCTTACCAGCATCACGATTCCCGACAGTGTGACGATCATAGGAGAGTGGGCTTTCTCCGGCTGTACCGGCCTTACCAGCATCACGATTCCCGACAGTGTGACGAGCATAGGTTGGGAAGCCTTCTTTGGGTGTACCGGCCTTACCAGCATCACGATTCCCGACGGTGTGACGAGCATAGGAAGGTATGCTTTCTACCGCTGTACCGGCCTTACCAGCATCACGATCGCCGACAGTGTGACGAGAATTGCTGTAGGTGCTTTCTCTGGATGCACCGGCCTCACCTCGGTCACCATCCCTGACAGTGTGACGAGCATAGGAGAGTATGCTTTCTCCGACTGTACCGGCCTTACCAGCATCACGATTCCCGACAGTGTAACGAGCATTGGTATGTTTGCTTTCGATGGCTGTGTCAATCTTACAGGCACTACGATTCCTGACCGTGTGACGAGCATAGGAGAGTATGCTTTCACCGGCTGTACCGGCCTTACCAGCATCACGATTCCCGACAGTGTGACGAGCATAGGAAAGCATGCTTTCTCCGACTGTACCGGCCTTACCAGCATCACGATTCCCGACAGTGTGACGAGCATAGGAGAGCGGGCTTTCTCCGGCTGTACCGGCCTTACCAGCATCACGATTCCCGACAGTGTGACGAGCATAGGAAAGCATGCTTTCTCCGACTG
>JAZOOM010000289.1:0-3589 GCA_045655025.1 Eubacteriales bacterium
ACTTTCCCTCTGCGGCAACGATGGGGGTAAAGGGGGCTTCGCCCCCTTTACCCCCGCTCAATTGCAACCCAAACGCACCGATAAACCCAAATTTGAACGAGCGGCTGAATCATTACATTCCAACATGTCGAGTAGAGAAAAAAAAACGCTCACCTCCACAAAAAATGTTAAAAAAGTCATATAAAGTGGCTGAGTTCTTCAAAAAAAGAAAGATAAATTGTAAAAAACTTCTCCGACTACTGGACAAGACGCGGTTAATGTGTTATACTATTATGGATTATACGCAATATGCGCCCTGCATCTGTTGACTCTTGCATCCTCACGGAGGTTACGATTATGACTCCTTCATCCACTCTGTCCGCGCCTGTCGGGAGACGGTACCGCTTCAGCATACTCCGCATTCTGCTTTGCAGTGTGCTGATGGCTGTGCTTGTGGCCGCCTGCCTGTACCTGTACCGCACCGCCTTTACCTTCTACCACGCCCGTATGCTGGACAACCAGAGCAAGACCTTTGCCTGGTTCGTGGAGCAGACAGGCTTCTCCCTGCCCTTCATCGTGGTCTGCATCTTCCAGTACGCCGTGTATCATAAGCACGACCGTCGGGACGGTGTGGCGGCACAGGAGATGTTCTGGGAGATCCTGCTCCTCTCCGCCCTTGTCTACGGTGTGCTCTACCCCTATTTGAAATCCGTCAGCGAAGCCCTCTACACCAACGCGCTGGCCGCCGGGGAGTCGATCACCCAGAATGCCGGAAAGGTGGACGTGACCCTCATCATGGAGCTCCACGAATGGTTCATCCGCCTGTCCCTGCCCATTCTGGTTCTCTTGATCTTCCACTCCTCCCGCGCCCGCAGAGAGCGGCTCTACCCCAAAACCGAGACCGTCGAGCCTGTCATCACCAAGGACGAATACCTCGCCATGAAGGCCTCCCGGGCAACCGCCCAAGACGCCGCTCAGACCGAGGAGATCTCCGCGGAGAACGCGGCCGAAAGCCCCGAAACCGCCGAGACTGCGAAGCCCGCCCCTTCTTCCGAGGGAGGTGACCGCGCGTGAGCAAGCCCGGTAAGGAAGCCTCCCGCATCGCCCTGGGTGTGGGGTTGGCATTGGGCGGTGTCGCCCTGGCGGTCGGTACACTCTACACCGAGGTCATGACCTCTTTGGTGGCGCGCCGCCGTACCGTCACCACCGACCTTCTCATGGAGATCCCCACAGGCAAGCCCCTGTCTCCCCCCGACGAGGCTATCCAAACCAAGGCCGATGCCCTGCTGAACACCCCCACCGAATTGGTGGAGATCCGTAGCCGCGAGGGCTACGTTCTCCGCGCCCACTGGTATCCCGCCGCCGATGCCAAGCGTATCGTCATTCTGGTTCACGGCTGGCACGGAAGCTGGAATATGGATTTCTCCCTCAGCGCTCCCTTCCTGCACGACAACCAATGCTCCCTGCTCCTTATTGAACAGCGATGTCACGGAAATAGCGGCGGAGACCTCATTTCCTACGGCATCAACGAACGGTACGACGTGCTGGCATGGCTGGAGTGGGTAGAGAAGAACCGCCCCGGCTTGCCCGTCTACCTGTGCGGTCTTTCCATGGGTGCCTCCACGGTGCTCATGACCACAGGGCTTCCCATTGCGGGCCGTGTCCGCGGTGTCATCGCGGATTGCGGCTACTCCGACCCCAAGGAGATCGTCCGACTTACTTTGAAAAAGAATCTGGGCAAGCTGACCGCCCCCACTATGGCGGCTGTCAATGCAAAATGCAAGCGCCGCGCCAAATTCTCCCTGGGAGACTACACCCCCATCGAGGCCTTGGCCGCTAACACCGAGGTTCCCTGCCTCTTCGTCCACGGCGACGCTGACACGCTGGTGCCCTGGCGGATGAGCCTGGAGAACTACTACGCCTGCCAAGCCCCCAAGGAGCTGCTCATCATCAGCGGAGCCGCTCACGGCATGAGCTTCGCGGTTGACCCCGACCGTTACAAGAAAAAGCTTTTGGACTTTTTTGCTGCCTACGATCCCCCGCCCCCTCCTCCCAAGACACGAGGCAACGGAAAGGCAGGAAAGGACGGCACACCATGAATCTGCAATACATCCGCTATGCCCTGGAGATCTCTCGGACGGGATCCATCTCCAAGGCCGCCGAGAATCTGTCGGTAGCCCAGCCCAACCTGTCTCGCGCTGTCAAGGAGCTGGAGTCAAGCTTGGGCATTTCCATATTCGACCGCACTCGCACAGGCATGACCGTCACCCCCGAGGGAGAAAAGCTCCTGACCGCCGGTGAAAAGCTCCTCCGCGACGTGGCTCAGCTGGAATCCATGTTCGACGGAAAGACCGAGCCCCTGCAGAGCTGTGCCGTCATGACGCCCCCCAGCTACTATGCTTCCCTTGCCTTCCTGTCCTACTCCCTCGCTCTCCCCGCCACGGGTCGTTTTGACCTGCGGCTCACGGTAGGCGATACGGCCGAGGCCATGGATCAGGTAGCAAACGGAGACTGCAAGCTGGCCGTGATCCGCGTTCCTCTGCATTTTGAGAAGTACTACTCCGAAAAGCTGTCCGCCCGCGGTCTGAAGCAGGAGACAGTGCTGGAATTCACCCCCGTTGTGCTGGCGGGCTTGGGGAGTCCCTTGGCGAGCTGTGAGACCGTCGGTCAAGAAGATCTGGCCAAGCTGTGGGAGCTGAACTACTCGGGAAGCCCCCGCCCCGATTTGGGAGAGACGGGCACTCCCTCCCGTTTGGACATCACCATCGGCGATGCCGCCACCCGCTACGACATTCTGACCTCCTCTCCGGAGGCTTACCTGTTCGACGCTCCCATGCCCCCCGCCGATGCCGCCCGCAAGGGTCTGATCCAGCGTCCCGTGGCTACCGCCACCCGCTTCAAGGATCTGCTGATCTGTCGCGGAGACGATCGCCTTGCCCCCATTGACGAGGCGTTTATCCGAGCCTTAAAGGGCGCGGTGCGAGCGATCTCCGCCCAGTAAAAACGCATATACACGCAAAAAGCCACCCCAACGGTTTTGCATCCGCAGGGGTGGCTTTCTGTACGTTTTATGATTCCACAAATTTTTTCAATGCCATCAAGGACACGTCGCTGATATCGTGCTCCATCTTACAGGCATCCTCCGCCGCCGTCTCCCGATCCACGCCGATACGCACCAGAAACTCAGTGAGGATTGTATGCCGTTCAAAAATCTGCTCGGCCACAGCCAACCCCGATTCGGTCAGGGTCAAGGAGCCGTCCTCCGCCATTTCCACGTAGCCGCCGGACTTGAGAATGCCGATGGCGCGGCTGACACTGGGCTTGGAGTAGCCCATGTGCTCGCTGACGTCTATGGAATGTACCGATGTCTTTTCCTTGGACAAAACGTATATGGTTTCCAAATACATCTGCCCGGATTCCTGCAAAGCCATAAGCTCACCTCCCTTTCTGCTTATATTATAGCACTTTTGATGACAGAATGCAAGGGGGTTTTCCACTTTCTTTGCGAAATATCGTCAGGGAAGCAAATTGCTGTTTATCGGGAGCGGCAGGGCTCTGCCCTGCACCCGCCAAGAACCTTTTGCAAAAGGTTCTTGGATCTCCAAAAACT
>JAZOOM010000290.1:0-5316 GCA_045655025.1 Eubacteriales bacterium
TGGGAGCGAACAGGGTGTAGCCGATGATGATCTTCTTGGCGCCGGCGACCTTGTCCCAGGATCCGTCGGTAGCCGAGGCGTAGGGATTCTGCGTGTTAGCCTTGACCAGCAGCTCGGTGGTCAGACCGTAGGTGTCGGCCACGGTCTTGTAGTCGGTGTTGACCAGAGCGATCAGCGCCTCGTTGACCTTGCTCATCAGCGCGTCGTTGCCCTTCTTGGCGGCGATACCGTACTGCTCCTCGGCCAGAACCACGTTCTCCAGAACCTGATAATCCTTGAAGGTGTCCACGCTCTTCATGTAGTAGCCGGCCATGACGGAGTCGATGACGGCGATGTCGGCATCACCCTTCACGAGACCGTTCAGGGCGTCCAGCTGGGTGGCCACGGACAGGCACTCCTTGCCGTAGTTGAGGCCGGAGTCGGTGGGCTTGTCGCAGGAGACGGCGCACAGGGAAACGGCCAGCATCAGCACGGCCAGGGCGATGGAAAGAATCTTTTTCATGGTAATATCCTCTTTTCCGATATAGTGAAATCCACAGGGGACTTCTTGTATGTGCCACATTATAGCACAGGGGCGGCGGTTTGTCAATACGAAACTTTAACAATTTAGCGAGATAAAGCGTTTTCGGAGAGAGGCACAAAATCGGACTTGGATTTTTGGACAAAATAACGGCAGACGTCCCGGAATCGGACGTCTGCCGCAGGATATTACCGCTTATAGGGCAGCTCGGTATGCACGTACTCCACTGTCATCTCCCCGTTCTCCTCGGACAGGATGATCCTGGTGGAGCCCAGAAGCTGCTCGCTGTGATAGTCGTAGGTGCCCGTCTTGAGCCCGTAGGTCACGCGGATGCCGTCGCAGAGGATGGAGGTGGCCACTTCGTGCTGGTGTCCCACGAACATACCGATGCAGTCCAGCTCCTTGGCGTACTCCCAGAAGCGGCCGTTGTCGTAGCCGCCGAGGTTTTCGAGGGACATGCCCAGATCCCCCTCGCGGTCGGGCGTGAAGGGGAAGCTTTCCATCCGGTCTCCGTAGATCTCCTTGGTGAGCTTCCACGCCGTGTAATCGGGAATGTGGAAGAAGAGCAGGGAAGGAACCTCGCCGTAAGCTTTACGGATGCTCTTGCCGCTGTCCCGCATCCAGGTGATCTGATCGTTGCGGAAGCCTCCGTCCTGCACGATGAGGTCAATGTCGGGATTGTCGGGCATCATGCCCTCGCCGGGATTGGCGGGCTTGACCTTACAGCCGTTGGAGTCCAGCATGTAGAGCAGGTACTTGGCCTCTCCTCCTTGGCGGATCAGCAGATTGTAGTTGGAGTTGCCCGACACCGAGCCCTGCTTGAAGATGCAGTATTCGCTTTCCAGAAGCTGCTCCACCTGCCAGCGCACGCCCTTGCCGCTCTCGTTGTCGTGGTTGCCGAAGACCACGCACCACGGGATGCCGTAGCTGTCCATTTTTCCGATCAGCTCCAGCCACATCTCTCCGCTGTCGTCCAGCTCGCCGTAGATGTTGTCTCCCGTCAGCACGATGAGGTCGGGCTTGACACGCTCCACGGCCTCGTCGGTGTACCGCCAGACTCGCTGGTCATGGGATCTGCCCAGACCGTTTGCGAAGAAGGCGTTGGAGAGCTGGGTGCGGCGGGTGGTGTTGCGGGCGCCCTTCAGGGACTGCAGCTGGGTGTCGGTGATCTGAAGAATGACGAGATCCTCTCCCGCGGGGAAGTCGATCACGAAATCCAGACCGTCCTTGCCCTCGGTATTCGTGAGGACGTAGGCGGGGGGCTCTGTTTCGGTTTCGGGTTCTTTCTCGGTTTCATGGGTATCGGTTTCGGTCGTATCGACCGCGGTATCCCTGTCGGTGGGGGCTTCGGTCGCGCCGTCGGTGGCCTGGGAATCGGGGGCGGTCGTGGACTGCTCCGTTCCCGCGGGGGTGCGGTCACAGGCACAGAGGCAGGAAATCAGGCACAGGGACAGCATACAGAGGAGCAGGGAAAGGGAGAATTTCATGGGGAGGCCTCCTTTTTTCGAGAGAATGGTCGATTGTAAAATGTACAAATTGGGGTTTGTCGGTGTGTTCACGCCCGAAGGGCATATCGTGCGCGAAGCGCATATCGCTCGCCGTCAGGCGAAATCAGCCTTTTTGTGAGTTTGCGAGATGCCCTTCGGGCACGATATGCCTTGCAGGCGAGATATGCCCTACGGGCGTGACGGGCTCCGCCCGACAAACCCAAATTTGAAGCATTTTGCAATTGCCTGAGAGAGAAGTGCCACCCTCGCGGGGGAGGATGGCACTCGGTAGTCAAGGATGGGTGTTCGATTGGTGAATCAGCGGTACTCGGGGAGCCAATCCTTGTGTGCCTCAAAGAGATCGTCGCACATGGCCACGATATCGTCGATGGACAGCTCGGAGGAGGTGTGGGGATCCAGCATGGCGGCCTGGTAGACGGCCTCCTTCTTGCGGGTCACGGCGGCCTCGATGGTGAGGAGCTGGACGTTGATGTTGGTCATGTTCATGGCGGCGCACTGGAGAGGCAGACGGCCCACCACGGTGGGCTGGATGCCCGCGTTGTCCACGAGACAGGGCACCTCCACGCAGGCCTCGGCAGGAAGGTTGGTGATCAGACCCTTGTTGATGACGTTACCGCCGATGCGGTAGGGATTGTTGGTCACCATGGCCTCCATAATATAGGAAGCGTACTCGTGGGTGCGGCTGTGGGAGATGTCACCCGCCAGATACTGCTCCTTGGCGCTCTTCCAGCCCGCGATCTGGTTGATACAGCGGCGGGGGTACTCGTCCAGCGGAATGTTGTAGCGGTCGATGAGCTCGGGATACTTGGACTTAATGAAGAGATTGTTGTACTCGGCGTTATGCTCCGAGGACTCGGTGCAGTAGTAGCCCAGACGGCGGATGTACTCGTAGCGGACGAGGTCGCCGTGGCCCTTGGGGTACTGCTCCAGAATCTCAATAGCGCGGCGGTGTGCCTCGGGGAGCAGATCGTTGCCATCGGCATCCTGCAGCTCCAGCAGCCATGCCATGTGGTTGATGCCCGCGATCTTCTGCTTGAGAGGACGCTTGACGTCGGTCATGCCCACGCCGTTCAGAAGGGTATCGGCACAGACCTGCACGCTGTGGCAGAGACCCACGGTCTTGATGGGGGTGTATCTCTGCATATAGCCTGCGAGGGTGGCCATGGGGTTGGTGTAGTTCAGGAACCACGCGTTGGGGCAGACCTCGGCCATGTCGTCGGCGAAATCTTGCAGAACGGGGATGGTGCGCAGAGAGCGGAAGATACCGCCGATGCCGAGGGTGTCGGCGATGGTCTGGCGGAGGCCGTACTTCTTGGGCACCTCAAAGTCGATGATGGTGCAGGGATCGTACAGACCCACCTGGATGGCATCCACCACGAAGTCAGCCCCGCGGAGAGCGTCCTTGCGCTGGGGGATACCCAGATACTTGGAGATCTTGGCGCGGTTGTTATTGATGTTCTTGTTGAGCGCCGTGACCATGATGTAGGACTCTTCCAGTCTCTCGGCGTCGATATCGTAGAGCGCGAACTCAAAATCGCGGAGCGCCTCACAGCACATGGAGTCGCCGATGACGTTTTTGGCAAATACGGTGCTGCCCGCACCCATGAATGTGATCTTTCCCATTGTAAGTACCTCACTCCTTTGGAGTGGCCCTTTCGTGAATGTGATTGTATTATAACAAAGATTGATAGAATTGTCAAGTGAGTTTGGGGATATTTTGGAGAGAAGATACAAAAAAGCCGAGGGCGCGGGCTCTCGGCTTTTTGCGTATTCAGGTCAGATCGAGGGTGCTGTACCCCATTTCGGTCAAAAGGCGCTGGATGGAGCGGAAGCGCTCGTATCTCTGCCGTTTGCTCTCAAAGCGGTACCGTTTGGGAAACACGACGCGGGTTTTGATGCCCGACGTCCAGAATTCGCAGTAGCCCTCGATGTAATCCCGCTCTCCCACACAGGTCATGCCCGTGGGATCAATGCCCCGCTCCTTACAGTAATTCACCACACAGGCGGCAAGGTCAATTTTGTGAAGCTCGCCTTGCTCGTCACGGTAGATAATGGAGCATTCCTCGTTCTCGGCTCCGGGACGGGGGCGCTTGACGGCGACGATACAGTCGTCGGGGACGGTGATATACATGGAAGCCTCCTTTCTGAATGCATCCGTTTGAATCTAAACAAATGATAGAGAAATTAACAAGAAGTAGAAAAACAGGCGATTTCAAACGATCTGGAAGATATAAAATCCCAAATAATCCGTCTCGGGCACGTTCCAGAGGATGGGATGATCCGGCCCCTGCTGTCTCGCCTCGATCTGCCGCAGGGACACCCCCGCGTCCTCGGCGGCGTTGTGGAGCATCTGCTTGAAGTAGGTGTCGGTCATGAAATGGGAGCAGGAGCAGGTGGCCAAATAGCCTCCGCGGGGGAGCAGACGCATGGCGGCGGCGTTGATCTCGCGGTAGCCCTTGATGGCGTTGCGGAGGGTGTCGCGGCTCTTGGTGAAGGCGGGAGGATCGAGGATGATGAAGTCGTAGGGACAGCCCTTGCGGCCTGCCTCGGAGAGGGACTTCAGATAGTCGAACACGTCGGCCTCCACGTACTCAATGCGGTCGGAAAGCCCGTTGGCATCGGCGTTCCTTTGCGCCATGGCCAGCGCGTCGGCCGAAATGTCCACCGAAACTACCTTGTTCGCCCCGCCTGCGGCGGCGTTGAGGCCGAAGGAGCCTGTGTGGGTGAAGCAATCCAGCACCGTCTTGCCCTCCGCGATCTGACGGATGGCGCGGCGGTTGTACTTTTGATCAAGGAAGAAGCCTGTCTTCTGGCCGTTGATATAATCTACAGTGTACTTGATGCCATTCTCCACGATGGTGGTGGTGCCGAAATCACGGTTTTCGGCCTCGGCGGCAGCTTTTTCGTCGGCTTCGGTGTAGAGATCCAGCCCCTCGGCGGTATAGAAGCCCGTGTACTGCTCCATGCCCTCCAGCTCGCGGATGGCCACGTCGTTGCGGAGGTACAGGGTGTGGATGGGGGCATTGAACTCATCCCGCAGGATGCGGACGAGGGCAGGGAAGAGAACGTCCTTGACACCCTCGGTGCCCAGAGAAAGCACTTGCGCCACAAGGACGTTTTCAAATCGATCCACCGTCAGCCCGGGGAAACCGTCGGCCTCGCCGAAGATGAGTCGGCAGCACTTGAAATCCGTCTCGCCCATGACGGTGCGGCGGTAGGCCACGGCGTAGCGGACGCGGCGCTCCCAGAAGAGGGGGTCGAAGCTGTCGTTGGCGTTGCGGGAGAGGA
>JAZOOM010000291.1:0-2903 GCA_045655025.1 Eubacteriales bacterium
GACGCACAAGGCATACAAGAGCGGCAATCTTCCCCGTGACACCATCTATAAGGTGTGTCAGAACACCCTTCAGCAATGTCTCCACGAGCATTATGAGGACTGTCCTTGGCGTGAGCAGGCCCTCTACACCATGGATTCCCGCAACCAGATGCTCTGCGGCTACTACGCCTTCGGGGAGACCCGCGCCGCCCGCGCCTCGCTGGAGCTTATCGCCCACGGCGTCCGTCCCGACGGCCTGCTGATGCTCTGCTACCCCGCGGGTCTGGATTTCCCCATCCCCGCCTTCTCCTGTATGTACTTCGTGCAGATGGAGGAGTACATCCGCTATTCGGGAGATACCACGCTGGCGGAGCAGTATTTCGATCAGTTGGATACCATCATCAGTACCTTCCACGCCAAGGTTCAGCCCGAGGGCGTCATCGAGAACTTCTACGGCAAGGCACCGAGCGGCAAGAATGATTACTGGAACTTCTACGAGTGGTCGGCTACCATGAACGGTCACTTCGCCGAGACCGAAAGACGGCTGGAGTGCCCCATTAACTGCTTCTACTCGCTGGCTATGCAGTCCCTTGCCAAGATCTGCGACGCGCTGGGTAAGGATGACTGCGCCGCCGATCTGCGTGCCCGCGTGAAGAAGCTGAACGCCGCTATCGCCGAGGTGTTCTACAACCCCGAGACGAAGCTCTTTGAGTCCTTTGATCGCATCCATCACGGATGGTACACCGTGCTGACCCAGTCTCTGGCCATGCTCTGCGGCGCGGCCGAAGGGGTGGATACCACGGTGATGCTCCAAGCTATGGCCACCAACGGAAAGACCGAGGTGGGTATCGACCTCGTGCCCAACACCCTGTCCATGAACGCCTTCCGTTTTGATGCTCTCCTCGCCGTGGATAAGGAAAAGTACGCCCCCATCATTCTGGCCGAGCTGGATCGCGACTACCTGTACATGCTCCGCGAGGGCGCCACCACCTTCTGGGAGACCATCATCGGCGCGGATGACTTCGCCGACGCGGGCTCTCTCTGCCACGGCTGGTCGGCTCTTCCCGTGTACTACTACGAGATTCTGGATCCCAACGGGAACTGATCCCGTTACGCCTGCGTAACCCCTCCCGTTTTCCATGACGGGAGGGGCAGTTACAGAGGGTGATACGCGGGTATAGCAGCGTCATGACGAAAAAATTCCACATTTTATTTACAATTTCTCTTGTTTTTTTCGCATTTTTGGGGTTGCGTTTTTGATATTTATATGCTATAATGTTATCACTCAAGCCATGCCTTAGGCATGGAAATTTTTGAAAGGAGTTTTTTCAACATGAAAAAGCTGATTTGCTTGGCTATCGCCGCGATCATGATCCTGTCCATGATCCCCGTGATGGCTGTTTCCACCTCTGCCGCAGCCGATGGAGAGTGGGCGGTTCTTCGTAACCCCCAGACCTACGAGGATGAGGCTAAGGGTGAGATCGTTATCCCTGCCCCCGGTTACCAGTACACCAGCGAAGGGCTCATGACCATCGCTCCCGACTGGTCCAACTACACCCCCTTCTTCACTGTCCAGACCTCCGAGGCCAAGGCTCTGAAGGACGGCTTCTACATGGAGGTTCGCATCGACGACTATCCTTACGGCGGTGAGGACGGCTCTGCCGACCACTGGATCTCCTTCAACATCTCCGACAGAGAGAACGTTGCTCCCGGTAACGTTGACTTCGGCGAGAACTGGCTGTGCCTGATCCGTGGCGCAGGCGCGGGTGCCGCTGAGTGCCAGAGCTTCATCACCAACAAGAGCACCGATGAGGCTGCCGGCTCCTTCCCCCTTCAGGGTACTACCGCCATCACCGCTAACATGGATGATGACGGCCGTGAGTACTACACCTTCGAGATCAGCCACGACGGCACCAAGTATGACGTGAAGGTCAATGGTGTGACCGTTGGCGGCATCGACGCTGTCAGCGCCAAGCTGGATAGCATGAACGCAAACGGCGATCTCTATGTCGGTGTCACCATGCACTGCGGTATCAAGGACGCTACTACTTCCATCACCGTGACCAAGGCCGGTACCTCCGCTTCTGACGCTACCGTTCCCGTGGGCGACGACTCCAGAGAGCCCGAGGACAACAAGCTGGTTTTCGGTGATCTGATCGACCCCACTACCATTCCCGAGAACACCCCCGCTCTGATGTGGGATGCTACCATGACCTCCTTCAAGAACGATCCTCAGGGCGTTGACCTGAAGCTCACCGCTCAGGGTGACAACTCCTACCACCTGCAGGCAACCGGTCCCGCTCCCTACTTCCAGTGGGGCATCAAGTCCGAGCTGACTGTCAACCAGTCTGATTTCCCTGTCTTCGCTATGCTGATGAAGAACTTCTGGGGCGATCAGGGCGGTATCTACTACTGCGCCGGCGAGATCATGTCCTGCCGCGACGACTACAAGATCGGCTGGTCCATCTATGATGATGGTTGCCAGTTCTACGGCGAGGACGAGGAGTACGTCCTGGTGGTTGTTGATATGGCTGACCTGGGTCTGATCGACGAGACCAACTCCGGCCGTATCCACAACATCCGTCCCTTCTTCTCCGTGACCGACACCACCGATCTGGAGATGTGCTCTTGGGATATGTGCTACATGGGTTACTTCCGCTCCATCGAGGAGGCTCAGGCTTACACCGCTAACCGTCTGAGCATGGAGGCTGCTACCGAGGAGCCCACCGAGGAGAAGACCGAGGCTCCCCCCGACGACCCCCCCGCTGCTCCCGATGACTGCACCACCGCCGCTCCCGAGGCAGGCGAGACCACCGCTACTCCCGATGCCGGTGAGACCACCGTTGCTGAGAAGTCCGGTTGCGGCTCTGTCATCGGCTTCAGCGCAGTTGCCATTCTGGCCGCTGCTGCCGCTGCTGTGGAAG
>JAZOOM010000292.1:0-5628 GCA_045655025.1 Eubacteriales bacterium
TGGCTTCGACCCGACTTGGTGGCGGCAGTCAGGGTATTCTGCATGAGCATGGTGATGGACATGGGGCCAACGCCGCCGGGGACGGGGGTGATGTAGGAGGCCTTGGGCTCCACCGTGGCATAGTCCACGTCGCCCGTGAGCTTGCCGTCAGCCTTGCGGTTCATGCCCACGTCGATGACCACGGCCCCCTCCTTGACCATGTCGCCCGTAACGAAATCGGCCTTGCCGACGGCCACCACCAGAATGTCGGCGCGGCGGGTGACCTCGGAAAGATCCTTGGTACGGCTGTGACAAATGGTAACGGTGCCGTTGGCCTGGAGCAGGAGCATGGCCATGGGCTTGCCCACGATGTTGGAGCGGCCCACCACTACGCACTCCTTGCCGGTACAGTCAATGCCGGATCGGCGGATCAGCTCCATGACACCCGCAGGGGTGCAGGGGAGGAATTTCTGATTGCCGATCATGATTCTACCTACGTTGTAGGGGTGGAAAGCGTCCACGTCCTTCTTGGGGTCGATACGCAGGAGGATAGATTCCTCGTTCAGATGCTTGGGCAGAGGAAGCTGGCAGAGGATGCCGTGGATGGCGGGATCGGCGTTGAGCTTGTCCACCAGAGCCTCCAGCTCTTCCTGGGTGGTCTCCTCGGGCAGCTCGTAGGCCTCGGAGTAGAAGCCCACCTCCTCGCAGGCGCGGCGCTTGTTGCGGACGTAGACCTGGGAGGCGGGGTCGGTACCCACGATGATGACCGCCAGACCGGGTTGAACGCCGGTCTCGCCAATGAGCTTTTGGGTATTTTCCTTGATCTCCCCACGTACGGCGGAGGAAATAGCTTTTCCGTCAATAATGTGTGCCATAATGGTATCTCCTTTACTCTGTATCGGTGTCGGTATCCACCGCATCCGTCTCGTCGGCGGAAAATTCATTTTCGTCGGTCTCGGTTTCGGTCTCGTTTTCAACCAAGGTCGCGCCTTCGGTCTCGCCCTCGTCGGTATTCTCAGTCACAGCCTCCCCCTCGGTGGGGACAGGCTCTGCCCAGCGAACCGTGAGCCACTTGTCCAGCTTGCCCTTGTTCACCAGAATCGTCCCAATCACGATCAAGGTCGCGCCCGCCACGAAGCAGACCGCCCCCACCACTTGGGAAATGCGGAAGGGCCCCACGTAGAGGCTGTCGGTGCGCAGACCCTCGATGAACATACGGCCAAAGCCGTACCACGTAAAGTACATGAGTGCCACCTGACCGTTGAACTTCTTCTTGCGGTAGAGGAAGCAGATCAGCACGAATCCCGCGATGTTCCACAGGGACTCGTACAGGAACGTGGGGTGGTAGTAGTGCATGGTGCTCCCCGTTTCGGTGTAGCCGGAGAGCAGACCCATGCGGAAGGGGTACAGAAGGCTGTCGGCGGGCACCTCGTAGCCGAAGGCCTCACCGTTCATGAAGTTACCCCAACGGCCGATGGCCTGAGCAATCATGACGCCGGGGCCCACGGCATCCATCACCTTCAAGGGGTTGATCTTCTTGTAGATCGCCGTCAGCACCAGCGCGGTACAACCGCCAATGATACCGCCGTAGATGGCCAGTCCTCCCTCCCAGACGGCAATCACGTCTATGAAGGTCTTGTATTCGTGGGTATCCAGCGTGGTCAGCACGTAGTACAGCCGCGCGCCCAAAACGCCGAACAAGACGGTAAAAATGCCGATGTCCAGCACGTCGTCCGAGGAAAAGCCCTCTCGCTTGGAGCGGATGATGGCGTGAATGAAGGCGGCCACCATGCCCAGCATGATGATGACGCCATACCAGTAAATGGGCTTACCAAACAGCTCAAAGGCCACGCGGTCAACCGTAAATTCTCCGATACCCAAACCGGGGAAGGATACTGTAGTGTTCATAATGTTCCCTTTCGTAATCAGGAGGGCCTCTCTAAAAGCTCATCGGGCGGGGAGCGGCGAGAAGTTTTTTCGTCAGTCTAAACAAAAATCCGCGCGTATAGTCGATCCTATGCGAAGGATTTTTGTGACGAATGACGGAAAAAATTCCGTCGATTCACCGTGCGAGGAGTTTTTAGAGATGCCCAGGAATTTCACTCCCGAGGCAGAACCGAGGAGAGCGTGTATTGCGTGTCTTGGAAGGCGGCCTCAAACAGCACGGTCACGTCTTCCATGGTCAGCCTGTCTCCCATATCCAGCAGATCAAAGAGCCCCACGCCGTCCAAAGCGGAGGTAAAGAGGGAGGAGGAAATGCTTTCGGTGGAATCAAAGCCGTAGATATAATCGGCGTAGAGGGTGCGGCGGGCCCGCTCAAAGGCGGCGCAGTCCAGCCCCTCGCGGCGGAGACGGTCAATGTAGGCCGTAAAAGCGGCGAAGACCTCCTCGGGGTCATCGCATTCTCCGGACAGGTAGAAGTAGCCGTAGCCCTCGCCGGAATCACACAAAGCCGGGCGTCCCAGGGAGGAGCCATAGGCCATGCCGGGAGAGACCGTTCCATTCTCAAACAGGCCGCTGTAGAAATCCCCCGAGCGGGAGAACAGCATTTCGGAGAGCACCGTCATGACCCGCTCCTGATAGGCCAGCTCCGCGGGGCTCTCGGGCACGCGGGGGAGCTTGACACCGATGGAGAACAGGGGCTTGGCCGTGTCCATACGGGTGGTGCGGCGGGGACGGTAGACCTCCCGAGGGTCGCGGTGGCGGCGGTGGGAGGCGGTCGCGGTCACGGCTGTGGGCTTGTAATCCACCAGTACCCGATTGGCGACGGCGGTGACCTCCTCAAGCGTAATGGGGCCCGAGACGGCCAGCACCATATGCTCGGGGCGGTAATGGGCATCGTAGGCCTCTTGCAAAACGGCGGGGGTGATGCGGCGAATGGAGGACACCGTGCCGCAGATCTCCTCGCATACGGGGTTTCCTCCCTTTTTCACGGGGGCGTAGAGCCCGCGGAGCATTTCGGCGTAGCAAATCTCCCAAGGATCATCGGCGTTCATGCGGATCTCCTCGGCGATGATGCTCCGCTCCCGACGAACCGAGGCGGGCGTCACCGACAGGCGGAGCACCATGCGCAGAAGCGCCTCCAAGGCCTCGGAGAGATGCTCGGTGGCAGAGAACATGTAGGCGGTGCAATCGTCCGAGGTGTATGCGTTGACCTCGGCGCCCAAGGAAGAAAACACGTCCTCCCAGCCGGAGCCGTCCTCCCCCTCGAACATCTTGTGCTCAAGAAAATGGGCGGTACCCATGGGGACGGAGGGAGATGCCAGACGGTCACGGGAGCCGTACCCGATCCCCAGCGTGGCATAGCAGGTGGACAAATCCTTCGGAGCAACCAGGATCCGCAACCCCGCGGGGTGACGGAAGTCGTAGTAACACTCCTCCAAGCGAGAAGAGGTATAGAGGGTCGGTTCAGTCATCCATATCCTCCTCTCCATCCTCGGGGGCGGTGCCGTTGAGGAAAAACAGCGTATCAGCCGCAAAGGTAGCGGCCACCCGCACCACGTCGGCGGCGGTGACCCGCCCAATACGGGCCATCTCCTCCTCGGGGGTGTCGCTCGTCTGATTCATAAGGCAGCCAAAGGAGAACACCTCCATGGCGGCCTGACTGTCTCCCAGCTGGCGGTAGCTGTTCAGCAGGGAGAGCTTGGCCAACTCCACGTCGTGTGGATCCATATCCCCGGAGGCGATGCGGGAAAGCTGGTCTCGAATGGCCTCCTCCGCCTCGGCGCGCTTGTCCGAGCGGATGCCGCAGGACACCCACAAAATGCCCTTGGTCATATCCAAGGCGGAATCGCAGAAATAGCAAAGTCCCCGCTCCTCACGGACGTGACGGAACAAAAGAGAGCTTTGCATGACTCCGAACAGCTCGTTGCACACCGCATAGGCGGCCAGCGTGTCGGGGGTGTCCTTCAGGGTGGCGTAGCTCTCTCCGCAAGACCAGCCCATGCAGAGCTTGCCCTGGGAGACCGCCATATCCTCGGTCACGCACCGAGGGACAGGAGGCGGCATATGCACGCCCGTGGGAGATAGACTCAAGGGACGGGGATTCCACCCGCCAAATCCCTTCTGCCACGCAGCCATCACCTCTTCCCGGGAGGCGCGTCCGGTGTAGAACACCTCCATGCGGGTGTTCCGAAGAAGGGCTTCGTGGTGGGCCGTGACCTGCTCGGGGGTAATGGCCATGACCTCATCCACCGTACCTCCGATGGAGATGCCGTAGGGCTGTCCCGCGCACATGATCTCCCGCAGGCGGTTTCCCGCGTAGGTACGGGTGTCGTTCCGCAAGGAGTTCAGGCTATCACAAAGGGACTGCTTTTCCCGCTCCACAGCCTCGCGGCGCAGAAGTCCGTCCCCGTCCCGCAGGGGGTGCAGGATCATGGCCGACAGCAGCTCCATCACCCCGCCCAGAATGTCCATGTGGGCATCGTAGGGAGGGAGAAAGACCTGCTCCGGCATTTCGGCGGTGTAGCACACCACGTGGCTGTCCCCGTGAAGGTAGTTGCGAATGGTGAGGGTGGTGCCATAGAGCTCGTCCAGACGGCGGTTGAGGAGTGCCAGACTGGGGTAGGACTCACATCCTCGCCGCAGGATTCCGAACAGCAGGGTGGTCAAGGGAGAGCCCTCTGCATCCGCGGGCAAAACCGTGAACAGGCTGAGCCGCGCGGTCTTGAAGCGGGTATCGGGGGTATAGCGGAGAGTGGCGGCGGAATTCAGGGTAACGGTAGCGTTGTCTGTCATGCCTTGTGCTTGATCCCGTCCCAAATGGCATCCAGCTCCACCATGGTCAGAGATTCCATATCCTTCCCCGCCTCGAGAACGGCGTTCTCCACCTTCTCAAAGCGGTCGATAAACTTATTGGTGGCGTGGAACAGAGCCTCCTCGGACTTCACCCCCAGCTTGCGGGCCAGGGAGGTCACGGTCAGAAGCAGGTCGCCCAGCTCCTCGGCCACGGCATCCTGATCCCCCGAAGCGGCGGCGGCCTTCACCTCGGAGATCTCCTCGTCCAGCTTGGCGTAAACCTCCTCTACCGTACCAAAGTCAAAGCAGGCGGCCTTCTTGCCCACCTTCTGGGCGCGCATGAGGGCGGGGTACATGGGAGGAATGGCGCGGAGCTTGTCGGTGACGGTGACTCTCTGCTTCTCCTCCCCTTTGATAGCCTCCCAGTTTTGCAGTACCTCGGCGGAATTCTCCACCTCAACGGTACCGAATACGTGGGGATGGCGGTGGATGAGCTTTTCGCAGATGTCGTTGGACACCTCGGCCATGCCGAACACGTCGTTCTCCTGCTCAATGCGGGCGTGGAACACCACCTGCAACAGCACGTCGCCCAGCTCCTCCCGAAGCGGTTGCGAGATCTATCAGAAAAAGATCGGCACAAGCTTTCCCGTGGGCACGATGCTTCGCGTGCATGATAAAAACGGCTTCTATGCCGTCGGCAAAGTTTTGGAATATGAGGGCGGTACCGCGATCAAGCTGCAAAAATTATTTCAACTTTGAAAGGAAGTTCATCTATGAAGACAATTTTGGCATTCGACGATTTCGTTCTCAATCGAAGCGATAATACAAGGCGCGTGTTTAAGCAGCCGGAATGGCGCTTTGATTGTGTATATGCAGATGAAAAACACCATCCGCGCGGTATTTGGCCAGCCA
>JAZOOM010000293.1:0-4356 GCA_045655025.1 Eubacteriales bacterium
CTGCACCCGCTTAAGGGACTTTTGAAAACCTCCTCGCTTACGCTCGGGGCGAATTTGCCTTCGGCAAATATCGCGAGTCCCTTAAGAATCCCCAAAACTTTCAAAAAAATATTCAATAATACTTTTTTGAAAGTTTTTGGAGATCCAAGAACCTTTTTTCAAAAAGGTTCTTGGCCGCCGGAGGCCGTGCCCCCAACGCACCGATAAACCCAAATTTGAATCCCTGCCTATAAAAAATCTACCGATTTTCAAAAAAATCCTCCTGCGTGAGGTATTGCTCATGACGCCGCGTGATATGGTATAATAAGTGGCGTAAGGAGGTGAAAGCTATGTCACAACCAACCGAAAACAAGAATCTGTATACAACGGGAGAGATCGCCAAGCTCTGCGGGGTGTCGGTGCGTACAGTCCAATACTATGACGACCGCGGCATCCTTACCCCCAGCGCCCTGTCTGAGGGAGGCCGCCGCCTCTACTCCGAGGAGGACGTGAGGCGGATGCACATCATCTGCTTTCTTCGCGAGGTGGGCCTGCCCATCAACAGCATTTCCGCCCTGCTGGCCGAGGAGAACCCCGGGAGCATCATATCCATCCTTCTCGAGGAGCAGGAGAAAACTCTGCGGGAGGAGCTGGCCGAGCGACAGACCAAGCTGGAGCTCTTGGAGGGCATCAAGCGGGAGCTGAAGGAGATCGAGCGTTTCTCTTTTGAATCCATTGGTGATATAGCGCACATGATGAAACAAAAGCAAGAACTCAGGAAAATGCGTCGGACGATGGTGCTGACGGGCATGCCCGTAACGGCACTTCAATTGACCGCCATAATTCTCGGCATTACGCAGGGGCTGTGGTGGACCCTCGCCGTCTGGGCCGCCGTGGCCATCCCGTGGGGCATTTTGGTCTCGAGGTACTATTTCAGACATGTGGCCTACATCTGTCCTCAATGCCATACGGTATTCAAGCCCAAATTCAAGGAAATGTTCTGGGCGTACCATACCCCCAGAATGCGCCGTCTGACCTGCCCCACCTGTAGCTGTAAGGGACTCTGTGTGGAGGTCTACTCCGAGCCTACTCGAAAGGAGAACAAGAACCATGACTGAACTCACGGAGCTGATGGAATTTCTGCCGTTCCTGATCCCGCTGGTGATAGCGGAATTCGCCCTGTTCGGCTATACCCTGTACCACATCCTCACCCACAATACCTACAAGCGGGGTACCCGCACCCTGTGGCTGGTGCTGACCATTGTCTTCATGAACTTCGTAGGTCCCATCCTCTACTTCATTCTGGGTAAGGAGGATTCATGATGGATATGCTGCGCATCAGCGGACTCCGTAAGCGCTTTGGTGACAAGGAGGTTCTGCGGGGCGTAGATCTGACTGTGCCCGAGGGGAGCATTTTCGGCTTCATCGGACGAAACGGTGCGGGTAAGACCACCGCCATGAAGACGGTGCTGGGGCTTCTGAAGGCCGACGGCGGCGAGATCTACGTGAATGGCGAGCGCGCCGTCTACGGACAGACCTCCACCAATCGCCATATCGGCTATCTTCCCGACGTCCCCGAGTTCTACGGCTTTATGACCGCCCCCGAGTATCTGGACTTCTGCGGCGAGATCAGCGGTATGGCTAAGGCCGACACCGTCAAACGCCGTGACGAGCTGCTGGAGCTGGTGGGGCTCCGAAATGAAAAGCACCGCGTGAGAGGCTTTTCCCGCGGCATGAAGCAGAGACTGGGCATCGCCCAAGCCCTGCTGAATTCCCCCAAGCTCCTCATCTGCGATGAGCCTACCTCCGCCCTCGATCCCGTAGGGCGCAAGGAAATATTGGATATCCTGCGCCGCCTGGGCGGTGACGTCCGAGAGCAGACCACCGTCCTCTTCTCCACCCATATCCTCTCCGACGTGGAGCGCATCTGCACCGACGTGGCCTTTCTCCACGACGGCGTGATCTGCGTGCAGGACACCATGAGCGCGATCAAGACACGCTTCCGTACGGACAGCTACATGATGGAGACGGCCAATGAGGCCGACCGTAACGCGATCCGTCGCGCATTTCCCACCGTGAAGGCGGCGGAAGGGAACGTTCTGACCTGTACGGAGCAGGATACCCCCGTATTCGACGTTTTCCGCTTCGTGGCGGAGCAAAGGATTCCCCTTGTGAGATGGGAGAGAGTTGAGCCTACCCTCGAATCCCTGTTCATGGAGGTGATCGAGTCATGAAATCCTTGTTTGCCTTTCTGAAAAAGGAGATGACCGAGCAGCTTCGCGCGGGTCGGATCCTGTTCCTTGGCATCCTGTTCGTCCTGTTCGGCATCATGAATCCCGCCGTGGCCAAGCTGACCCCCTGGATGATGGAGCAGATGGCGGACTCTCTGGCCGATATAGGCATGAACGTCACCGAGGTCACCGTCACCGCCATGGACTCTTGGGTGCAGTTCTTCAAGAATATCCCCATGGCCCTCATCGCCTTTGTCCTTCTGGAGGGGAGTATCTTCACCAAGGAGTACCGCTCGGGCACTCTCATCCTCTCCCTTACCAAGGGTCTTGCCCGCTATAAGGTGGTGGTAGCCAAGACCGCCGTGCTGACCCTTCTGTGGACGGCAGGCTACTGGCTCTGTTACGGTATTACCTACGCCTACAACGCCTACTTCTGGGACAATTCCGTGGCGCAAAGCCTCGCCTTCTCGGCGGTGGTGTGGTGGATCTTCGGCTTGTGGGTTATCGCGCTCATGGTGCTTTTCTCCACCCTGTCAAGTTCCAATACGGGAGTCCTGTGCGGTACGGGAGGCGTGGTCTTTGCATCCTGCCTGCTGGGTATGCTCCCCAAGCTCACCCGGTATCTGCCTACCATGCTGACCGACGGCAACTCCCTCATCTACGGCCTCAAGGAGCCCACAGACTACACCGCCGCCCTCATAGTGGGGGGGATCTTCTCCGTCGCTTCCTTCGCCGTGAGCCTCACCGTATTCAATAAGAAACAATTGTAAGGTATTTATGATCCGCATCCTGTTTATTTGCCACGGCAATATCTGCCGAAGTCCCATGGCGGAATTCGTATTCCGCAAAAAGGCCGCCGAGAGAGGGGTAACCCCCCTCTTTTCGGTGTCCTCCGCCGCTACCTCCACCGAGGAGATTTGGAACGGCGTGGGCAACCCCGTCTACCCGCCCGCCCAACGGGAACTGAAAAAGCACGGTATCACCTGCGACGGCAAGCGCGCCGTTCAGGTCACGAGAGACGATTATACCGCCTACGACTACCTTCTCTGCATGGACGGGAACAATATCCGCAACCTCATGCGTATCATCGGGAGCGATCCCAAGGGTAAGGTACGCCGCTTCATGGAGCCTACCGCAAGAGGCGGTGACGTGGCCGACCCTTGGTACACCGACCGCTTCGATATCACCTACCGCGATATCGAGGAGGGCTGTGAGGCATGGCTGGATCTCCTCATCCCCGAGGCGCAGAAAAAGGGGGCAGAGTGATATGACCTACTCTACCCCTATTGTCAAAGCAAAATTCCTCTCCCGCCCCAACCGCTTCATCGCTCTGGTGGAGCTGGAGGGCAAAGCCGTCACCGTCCACGTCAAAAACACGGGACGCTGTAAAGAACTCCTCCCCGAGGGTGCCACCGTCTACCTCGCCGCCGCCAAGGATCCCGCCCGCAAGACTCCCTACGACCTCGTGGCCGTGGAGAAGGTCAGACCCGATGGCTCCACGCTGTTCATCAATATGGACTCCCAAGCCCCCAACGCCATCGCCGCCGAGTGGTTGCCCGAGAGCGGCCTTTTTTCTGCCGGTGCTACCTTCCGCCGCGAGGTCACCCACGGGGATTCCCGTTTCGATTTCTGCGTCATGGATAAGAGCGGCAACGGTGAGGAAATCACCGCCTACCTGGAGGTCAAGGGCTGTACCCTGGAGCGTGACGGCATCGCCTATTTCCCCGACGCGCCCACCGAGCGTGGTGTCAAGCACGTCAAGGAGCTGACCGCCCTGGCGAGATCGGGCCACCCCGCCTACGTGCTCTTTATCATCCAAATGAAGGGTGTCACCGCCCTGCGCCCCAACGACGAGACCCACAAGGCCTTCGGGGACGCCCTCCGCGAGGCTCGGGAGGCGGGCGTTAAAATTCTCGCCGTGGACTGCGTAGTGAAGACCGCCCAAAACTCCGACGGAACCCTCTCTCTGTCGGTTACGGCAGACAGACCTGTTGCGGTTAAATTGTAAATTGCAGTTTAGCGGGGAGCGGCAGGGCACTGCATGCCGAGCAAGCTCGGCGGCACCCGCCAAGAACCTTTTGCAAAAGGTTCTTGGATCTCCAAAAACTTTTAAAAAGCATTATCCAATAAACACTTTTTTGAAAGT
>JAZOOM010000294.1:0-3631 GCA_045655025.1 Eubacteriales bacterium
GCCGTGAGCGCGGGTGGACACAGACGAATCTGGCCGATCGGATCGGGATCGCGCCCCAGTCGGTGTCCAAATGGGAGTGCGGCGTGGGATACCCCGACGTCACCCTGTTTCCCGTCATTGCCGACCTCTTTGGCGTACCCATCGGCGTTCTGTTCGGGGAGGAGACTGCCTCTGCAAAGGGGAACAAGACTATGACCGACACGCGACCCGGAACACCCGGAAAAACCTACTGCTATGAACCCTTGAACCACATTGATTTCAGCATCAACAACTGCTGCCGCATTCGTGTCATCGACGGCACGCGGGCGCAAGCCCGTATCATCGCGCGTGGCGACCCTACCTTCCTGGATTATTTCCTGATCGAGAGGGACGGCGATCGCCTCCGTATCACCGTCAAGAATCCCAGCGGCTCGGCCTTCCATTGGAAGCCCTACGACCGAGGCGGCTATGAGGTGGAAAACATTATCACCGTGTACACGGGGGTGGAGGATTCCAATTGCTTTGCCATGAATTTTTTGGATCTGATCATGTCCCAATGGAAGACCGATGAAGGGCACGACGAGTGGGTGGTCTGTACACCTGAGGAAGCGGAGAAAATGATTCCCGGCTTCCGTGATGCGCGGCAGAAGCCCATTGCTGTTTGTACCACCACACAGCCCATGAAGTAATGCCAATTGGTTTGTCCGCGGGCGTTCAAAGAACGCCCCTACGGAAAACAAGATGATATGAAAAACCCGCTCGGCCTTTTGATGGTCGGGCGGGATTTTCGTCTATGAGCGGATTATGGCCCTACTTCGATGAATTGCACCTCTGCTTGAGATTCGTGGGCTGTGAGCTGTTCGGTCAGATAATTCTTGAAATTTCGGAGGTGGTATACCTCAGCGAGAAGGCCGACCTTGACACGGATCTTTCCCGCGTAGATCTCGTAGCCTTTTACCATTCCGGTTCGCTCGCCTACGGCAATCCCTACATGGGAGATCTGCTCGTAGCGGATGCGTCGGGTGACACCCAGGGTGGGGCGGTACAGCAGGTATTCATCCCGCACCTCCAACCTCCAGCGCAGACCTTTCAGGAGTATGTAGCACCCGAGCAGCGCAAAGGAGAAGAAAAAGAGGGGCGCCAACAATCCCATCTCATTCAAAATGAACAGGCATGAAATACCGAATGTCAGGCCTATGGACATGGCAATCGCGCCCACCACAACGGAGTAGGCACGGTAGGTCAGAGCGCGGTACTCACTCCTCCGCTTTTTGGCCTGTGGAATAGCGTACAGGATGGACAGCCCCGTAGTCACAACCGTAACCACGGCCATGCAGATCAGAAAAATGGCAATAGGTTCCATCGAATACTCCTTTCGCGGTATATCCCGTACTGCTGTATCTTTAATCGAGCTTGAAATAGGATTTTGACCATTCCAAAGCATCCTGCGGTGAGCTTCGTCTTGAATCGCCAAGAGACAGAAACGCTCTGGGGAGGTTATGAAATCCCGCTATGCACCGCCATACGTGGTTTTGGTAACCCTTGTATCGGCGGATGAACGCGGATAGGCCATCGGATAAGATCAAGCGCATATGGAACAGCAGACCGTCATATTCCGCGGAAAGATCCGTATGAGCATCGGCGTTTTTCAGGGGCTCGGATAGCTCGCTTACGTCATAATGATAGGTATGCTCCAACACCGAAAGGATGATATCGGTCTGCTCGTCCGATATATGTCTCATGCCGAGACAGCCTGTCAGAAATTGCATCATGGAGAGGGCTTCAACGGCTGTTTCGCGGTTCTGTTTTCTCCGCAGACTATGAAGATCCATCCTTTTCATAGTGAGAGCGGACTGATACAGAACCGAGGCTAAGAGATTCGTTCTTGTCATGTGACCTCCTCTTCAGATCCTCGCCACTCCCGTCTCCCTCGCTGCCGCGATCACCGCGTCCGCCACCACTCGCGCCACCCGCTTGTCCAGCGCGGAGGGAATGATGTTGGTCTCGGACAATTCATCCTCGGGAATGAGGGACGCCAGCGCGTAGGAGGTGGCTACCTTCATCTCCTCGTTGATGCAGGAGGCGCGGCAGTCCAAGGCCCCTCGGAAGATGCCGGGGAAGGCCAGCACGTTGTTGATCTGGTTGGGGAAGTCGGATCGACCCGTACCCACCACCCGCGCGCCTGCGGAGAGGGCGAGATCGGGCATGATCTCGGGGGTGGGGTTGGCCATGGGGAATACGATGGCATTTTGCGCCATGCTCGAAACCATCTCGGGAGTCACGATCCCCGGCGCGGACACGCCGATGAAGACGTCGGCACCGCGCATGACGGATGCCAGATCCCCCGTCAACCCGTCGGGGTTGGTGATCTGCGCCATATCCTCCTGGGCGGGGTTGTTCTCGGGCTTTCCCCTGTAGATCGCTCCGAAGCGATCCACCATGGTGAGGTTCTTCACACCCATGTTCAAGAGATGCCGCCCAATGGAGATCCCCGCCGCACCCGCGCCGTTGATGACCACGCGGACTTGGCCGATCTCCTTGCCCACCACCTTCAAAGCGTTCAGCAGAGCCGCCGCCACCACGATGGCGGTGCCGTGCTGGTCGTCGTGGAACACGGGAATGTCGCAGAGATCCTTGAGTTTGCGCTCGATCTCAAAGCAACGGGGAGCCGAAATGTCCTCCAGATTGATACCGCCGAAGCTCCCCGACAGGAGGTAGACCGTGCGGACGATCTCGTCTACGTCCTTGGAGCGGATGCACAGGGGGAAGGCGTCCTCGTCAGCAAAGGCCTTGAACAGGGCGCATTTTCCTTCCATGACGGGCATACCCGCCTCGGGGCCGATGTCACCCAATCCGAGAACGGCGGTGCCGTCGGTGACCACCGCTACCAGATTGGATCGGCGGGTGAGATCGTAGGACTTGTTTACGTCCTTCTGAATTTCCAGACAGGGGGCGGCCACGCCGGGGGTGTAGGCCAAGGACAGATCCTCGCGGGTCACAATGGGGCAACGGGTCACGACCTCGATCTTGCCGTTCCAGTCGTAGTGCTTTTGCAGGGATTTTTCGGAGATGTTCATGGGAGTTGCCTTTCGTATCGTTGTGGTAGTAAAAAGAGGAGTTTCTAATTTGGGTTTGTCGGTGAGTTTGGATTGCAACTGAGCGGGGGGAAAGGGGGGCGAAGCCCCCCTTTACCCAAGCGGGTGGCCGGCAGTGCCGAGGGCGGCCGCCGCAACACGAAAGCAAGCATATATTCGAAGTTGCTTGTTGCGGTTTACAAATGCCGCTAAAGCAGCATTTGTCCGTGGTGCGGCTTTGCGGGGAAACGCCTCGGCGCGCACCGGTAGGTGCAAGAAAATTGCCGTGAGCCAAAAGGATTTTAGCAGTTTTCTCGTTCCGTATGCTCCTCGTTATAGCCAATTTTCTTGCGGCTTCCGCCGCGCGTCAGGGCGTTTTCCCACAAGCCGCACCACGGACAAATGCTGCTTTAGCGGCATTTGTAAGCCGCAACAAGCAACTTCGAATATATGCTTGCTTTCGTGTTGCGGCGGCCGCCCTCGGCACTGCCGGCCATTTCTCTAAGGTGAAAGGGGGAGCCGCCCCCCCTCCCCCCCCCCCCCCCCCTCGCGGGAAGAGGGGGGGCTTCACCCGTGCA
>JAZOOM010000295.1:0-3076 GCA_045655025.1 Eubacteriales bacterium
GTAAAAAGGGTTTCTGGCGGGTGCCCCCGAGCTTGCTCGGCATGCAGTGCCCTGCCGGGTCAAGGGCAGAGCCCTTGCGCGTTCCTTACAGCTGAGCCCAGAGCTCGGCGTGGGGGGCGGGAATGACGGCGGAGTTGCAGAAGAGACCCTGATCCTTGGCGTGCTGTGCGCCTGCCTCGACGGCGGCGGTCACGTCGCCTACGTCACCGGTGATGATGACCATGCCCTTACCGCCCATACCGCGGGAGAGACGAAGCTCCAGAACGGCAACCTTGGCGGTCTTGACGGCGATATCGGCGGCCTTCACGGTGGAAGCGGCAGAGTATGCCTCGATGATGCCCACGGAGCCCTTGCGGTCGCTGGGCTGGGTGCCGAACAGGGCGGTGATGACCTGAGGATCAATGCGGCCGATGACGGTGGAGTCGATCATGCGGTCGTCGAAGCGTGCCTTGACCACCTCAACGGCGGCGGTCACGTCAGCGATGGCACCGGTCAGAATGATCTCGTACTTACCGGGGCAGGAGGGATGAGCCTGCACAAGGCGGATACCTGCGCTCTTCAGGGCGGCGTCGGTAGCCTCGATGCCCTTGGCGATGCTCTTCAGTTCGATAATTCCAATAGCCTGATACATATTTCTTTACCTCTTCTCTTATGCGTGGATCACGATGGTCTTGGCGTCCACGTAGGTGACGCGGCCGGTGATGGGAGCGAAGTGGGGGACGGACAGGCCTTCAGCGGCCTTTGCGATCATCTGGTTCTCCTCAACGAGGTCGCCAACGGCAACGATCGGAATAGCGGGAGCGCCGATGTGCTGGGACATGGGGACGAAGACCTCGGTAGCCTTCAGCTTCTCCTCCACGTAGATGGGGGGGAACTTGTCGTACTTGGCAACACCCAGCATCTCCTTCCACTTGCCTGCGCTGACCATGCGGGACTCGCGGTCGGGGGAGGGAGTGAACTGCTCGGAGGGATCGGCCACGTACTTCATGCGGCTCTTGGCCAGAATGCCCTTGTACTCCTTGATGATCTGCATGGGAGAGATCTCCTGGCAGCAGGCAAGGGTGCTGCAGATGTCGCAACCGCAGCACATGGTAGCGGTCTTGATGAGCTCGGGATCAGCCATAGCGGCGGACAGGGTGGAACGAACCATCTTGTGGGGCTCCAGAGGATAGCCCAGCAGGTGTCTGGGGCACAGATCGGTGCAACGGTTGCACTGGCAGCAGACAGAAGCGGCGCGGCGGAAGTTGTCCTCCTTGGTGCGGAGCTTGTTGGCCACGGCGGGGATGGTCTTGGGCAGGATCAGAAGACCCGAGCAGGGCTTCTTCACCACGTCGGTGGAGAGGTTGACCACGGTACCCATGGAGGGGCCGCCGTCGATGACCACGTGGGTGTCGGGAACGGTCACGCCCATGATCTTCAGAACCTCGGAGATCTTCATACCAACGGGAACCTTGACGCAGTAGGCCTTGGGGGTGTCACCCGAAATGGTCAGGTAGGTCTTGGTTACGGGCTGGTTGAACTGTACCACCAGACCGATGTTGTAAATGGTCTCGGTGTTGTAGACGATCACACCGCGGGTAATGGGAAGCTGTCCGGGAGGAACCACGCGACCCGTGGCGGTGTAGATCAGATTGATCTCGTCACCCATGGGGTACACGTTGGGGATGTACTTGATGAACACACCGGGGGCCAGTTCCTGGCCGTCGGCGTAGCCCAGCTTCTTGGCGCGGTAGTCCTTTACGGCCAGCAGACCGCGGGCGATCTTACCGTACTCCATGACGGCGCGCATACCCACGACGATGTCGCGGATGCGCTCCTGCATGAGGGTGTAGCTGGTGTAGAGCAGGGGCTCACACTCGACAGCGTTGATGAGCAGGGTGTCTGCGCCCTCGGCCAGCTTGCAGTAGGAGGGGAAGCCCGCACCACCTGCGCCGACGACGCCATTGTCTTTGAGAAGTTGTTTCAAATCTGCCATAATCGGTATCCTTATCAATAGATTTTATCTGTGAAATGGGATTCAAAATTGAAGCTTGTCGATGATACCTGCCACGACGGCGTCCACGGGGGCATTCATGTCACCCACGGCGGCGCGTGCAGAGGAGCCTGTGACCACCAGCACGTCCTCACCGATGCCCGCGCTGATGGAGCGGTCTACGGCGATGATGTAGCGGTCGGTCAGCTCGTCCTTTTCCTTGAGCTGGATCTCCAGGAACTTGTAGCCCCTGAGAGAATCGAATTTGTTGGTGGACACGATGGTGCCCACGACT
The DNA here is from genome assembly GCA_045655025.1 of Eubacteriales bacterium. GTDB lineage: Bacteria > Bacillota > Clostridia > Oscillospirales > CAG-272 > CAMEON01. The sequence goes on from JAZOOM010000295.1 coordinate 2,268, forward strand.
TTTCCTTTGAGCATGATACACTCCGTTCTTTCTGTGTGGGGTGGATTAGTCCTTGACCATGGTCACGGTGCTTCCGTTCTTGAAGCCAACGGCGTTGGCATCGTCGGTGTCTACGTGCATCTCCAGGCAGAACTTGTCGCTCACGCGTACCTGTACGTCGAACCAACGGGTGCGCTTGGTGCCGCTGAAGGCATCCACGGTGATGTAGTCGCCGTCCTTCACGCCGAAACGAGCGCCGTCAGCGGGGCTCATGTGGATGTGACGGTTGGCGATGATGCAGCCCTGCTTCAGGGTAACGATACCCTTGGGGCCGATGATGGTGATGGGAGCAGAGCCCTCCAGAGAGCCGGACTCACGGACGGGGGGCTTGACCTTCAGCACGAAGGAGTCGGTGACGGAGATCTCCACCTGGCTCTCCTTGCGGATGGGGCCCAGGACGCGGACATTCTCAATGGGACGCATGGAGGGGCCGATGATGGTGAGCAGCTCCTTGCAGGCGTACTGGCCGGGCTGGGAAAGATCCTTGATGGGGGTCAATTCGTAGCCCTTGCCGAATAGGGTGTCCAGATCCTCGCGGGACAGGTGAATGTGACGGTTGGAGATACCGACGGGGATGGTCAGATCATCCGAGGCGGCGGCGGGGGCATCCATTTCGGAGACGATCTTCTTCACGATCGCTTCGATGGTGCTTGCGTTCAGTTCCATACTCAAAACCTCTTTCCTTAATAGTTACAAATTGAAAAATCAACGGTCTTTTCTCTTTCGGTGAAAAGAAGTCGGATCGTAGCCATGTCGTTCTGTGAGCCAAG
>JAZOOM010000296.1:0-1755 GCA_045655025.1 Eubacteriales bacterium
AGCACCTCCCCGCTCTCTTCCTCGTAGAGGCTGACGCGGCTGGGATCAAAGCGAAGGAACACCCGCTCGCCGTCCTCGTGGACATCGGAGGTGTCCTTGGTGTACTCGTTGACCACAAGGCTCTGACCGTTGTCCAGAAGCACCTCGTACTCAATGAAGTCACCAAGGAAGGTGGAGAACATGATCTTGCCGGGCATACCCTCGTTGCTGAAAAAGAGCTGCTCGGGGCGGGCGGAGATCTTTCCCTTTCCGGTGTAGGCGCGGCGCACGGGGATGCGTGTGGAGAGGATACCCTGAATATCCACCTTCGCCTCGCCGCCGTCACTCACCACGTCGCAGTCGAGGAAGTTGCTCACGCCGATGAAGCCTGCCACAAAGGGGTTCTGGGGCTTGGCATAGATCTCGTTGGGGGTGCCGATCTGCATGATGTTGCCGTCTTTCATGACTGCGATCCGGTCGGAAATGGCCAGGGCTTCCTCCTGGTCGTGAGTGACGTAAATGGTGGTTATCCCTAAGCGACGCTGGAGCTTCTTGATGACGGAGCGCATCTGCACACGGAGCTTGGCATCCAGGTTGGAAAGGGGCTCGTCCATCAACAGCACGCTGGGCTCGATGACGAAGGCACGGGCCAGAGCCACACGCTGCTGCTGACCGCCGGAAAGCTCATTGGGCTTTCGGTCTGCCAGATGGGAGATCTGCACCAGCTTCAGGGCTTCGTCCACCCGCTTGTTCATCTCGGCCTTGGGGGTCTTTCTGGCTTTCAGACCGTAGGCGACGTTTTCCCGCACGGTCAGATGGGGAAAAATGGCGTAATTCTGGAACACCATGCCGATATCCCGCTTATGGGCGGCCACATCGTTGATCCGCTTTTCGCCAAAGTAGAAATCACCGCCCTCGATGGAGTTGAAGCCGGCGATCATACGCAGAAGTGTGGTCTTGCCGCAGCCGGAGGGACCCAGCAGAGTGAAAAATTCACCTTCCCGGATATCCAAAGAAACACCGTTCAAAGCGGTGAAATCACCATAGCGCTTCACTGCATCCTTGATAATCACTTCATTGCTCATATTGATCTTCCTCTCTTTGCATCAGAATGAGTGGGACTGTACAACTCAAGAAAACCGTCCCGCAGACGGCTTTTTTCAGTGGTACAATTCGGGAAAAGGGAGTCCCATTAGGGACTCCCTCCCAGGAAATGTAAGATTAGCCGACGGTCAGGTCATTCCACTTCTCAACGATGGATTCCTTATTGTTGGCAGCGTAGGCGAAGTCGTAGTTGCCCAGATCCAGAGTGGCCAGTTCGACCTGACCAACGGGGGGCAGGTCGGAGCGGACGGGACGGCGCTTCCAGTTCTCGTTCTGGTCCTTCTGGCATTCCAGACCGGTGACGAAGTCGATGAACAGCTTGGCGTTCTCTTCGTTGGGGCAGCCCTTGATCAGAGCAACACCGTCGGGAACGGCGGAGTTCATCTCGGGGTAGACGTAGCCGATGTCGGGGTTATCGTTGTACAGGACAGCGGACTTCTCGATGGTGACGCCCTCGGCGTACTCACCGGCGGCGACCAGCTTGTGGCAGTTGCCGGAGGAGTCCTGAATCTTGCCGTCCAGGTTGGCGATAACACCCACAACCAGTGCCCACCCTTCCCCCAGACAGGGCTGGCTGAATAGCATGGTGCAAAGCTGGGTGTAAGCGGAGCCGGACTTAGCAGGAGAAGCGTAGGCGATCTTGCCCTTCAGGTTCTCGTTGCACAGGTCTTC
>JAZOOM010000297.1:0-2485 GCA_045655025.1 Eubacteriales bacterium
CTCGGCGGTGAGACGCTCGGCGTACTCGTCACGGAACTCACCCGGATTGGGGGACAGACCGTAGTAGGAGAGCAGACCCGTGACGGCATCTGTCAGCTCCAGAGCCATTTCACGGCGATCCTCCTCGGAGGTATTGGTGCCGAAGCCGTTCTCCAGGATCTGGGCGCAGATGCTCTGGCGGTGATCCTCGGCGGCGCGGGCACGGGATACGATGGTGGCGATGGCGGCGATGATACCACCCACCACGGCCAGCACGGCCAGACCGATCAGGCTGGCGCGGGTGATCTCGGCGGCGGTGGCGTCCTCCTCGTTGGTGGTCTCTTCGGAGGATTCATCCTCGTCGGTGTCCTCCTCGTCGTAGTCGGGGGCAGTGGTGTCCTCCTCGGGGGCGGTGGTCTCCTCGTCGGGAATGACGGGGGTAGAGGGGCCCACACCCACGGAGTTGCCTACGCCGTACATGCCCACGTAGTACTGGGGAGTGGTCTCGTACTGGATCCAACCCACACCGTCGTACCAGACCTCGATCCAGGCATGAGCCTGGTAGTCGCGGACGTACGCACCGTACACGAAGTCGTCACGGCTGATCTTGGTCAGATCGTTGCCGATATAGCCCTCCACGTAGCGGACGGGAATGCCCATTTCACGGAGGAGCAGAGCGGCGGCGGAGGCGAACTGCACGCAGTAGCCTTCCTTGGTGTTCCGCAGGAAGTTCTCCACACCGTCCAGAGTGTCGTCCACAGACGTCAGATCGGGGGTGATGGTGTAGCTACACTCCATCTCGTCGATGATGTAGTCGATGACGTTGCGAACCAGCAGGTCACGCTGTACGTACACGGCAGGATCGGAGGAGTTGCGGATAGCGGCCAGACTCACGTCTGCGGCCACGTTCACGATCTCCTTGTTGATGTAGATGAAGGAATCCTCCTCGGGGGTCTCGGGATCGTCGGGCACAAGCTCCTCCGTCTCGCGGATCTCCTCGGTGTGAGCCTGTGCCTTGATGGCGGCGGCCAGCTCCTTGATGTAGATGCTGTCGGAGAGATCCAGATAGGTGTCATAGACGTAATCGCCGTAGGTCTTCTCGGTGTTGAGGAACTTCATGAGGGCGGTACGCTCCTCGTCGGTCATACCGCGGTCGTACTCGTCCACCAGATTCACGTCCACGGGAGTACCCAGCTCGTCCAGCGCGGGAGAGCCCACGTCGGTGACGGTGGTACCCACAATGCGGGAGCCCTCCATCTCCAGAGTCAGGATTCCGTAGGGGGTGGTGATGACGTAGTTCTTATTGCTGTCACGGGTCACCTGATCCGTGTCGTGGTAGAATCGCCAGATCCGCTCCTCGCCTCCCCGCTTGTAGGTGTAGACGAAGAGGGTCAAGCCGTTCTTCCCTTCCTCCACCATGAGGGTCAGATAGCTGCTGACAGAGCCGTCCGCGTTGGCAAAGAAGCCGGAGCGAGCCAGCAGAGCCTCCTTCTGGAGGTTGTAGGCCGCTTGGAGAGCCGCCTGACGGCTGATCCAGTTGTCATCGGTCATGATGGGGGCGTAGGTCATGGTGGCGTAGGCCAGACCGTTCTCGTTGAACTTACGACCCGTGTAGAGGCCGTCGTAGTAGTTGACGAAGGTCAGCTTATGGTTGTTCGTGGAGGCGTACTCCATGAGCCCGTAGGCGGGATCGAAGGAGGTGGGGAAGTAGGTCAGCGTATCGGGGCTGTTGACACGGCGGAGGCTGACCAGCAGGTTCATGAATCCGTAGGCTTGGTTGGCCTTGTACTTGGTGAGCAGATTCTCGGTGTACTCGGGATCGTCCACCAGCTCGGGCTTCATGTAGTGGTAGAAGCTGTATTTCAGCTCCTCGGAGGGAGAGGAATCCTTTCCGAACAGCTTTTGGTACTCGGCCAAAGTCTCCTCGCTCACCGCCAGCCAAGCGCCGTTCTCGTAATCCGTGCCCAGCCAACCGCGGAGATAGTAGCTCATATTGTAGCGGGACTGGATGTAGAACATCTGCTTGCCGGTGAACTCCAGCTGCTCCAGCTTGGTGGAGTGGGGCTCGAAATTATCGCTGTCCGCCTTGTATTCCAAACGGTCCAGCTCGTTGTCGTCGCCTCGGAGGAGAGCGGTGACGTAGTTGCGGGCCAGCTCCATTTTCTCATCAATGGCGGCGATGGTGTTGAAGTTGCCCTTGATGAGCATGGAGGGCAGGGAGATGGCGATGAGGCAGGCCAGAAGCACGGCGGCCGCCGCAAAGCCGCCCATGGCGGTGCGGGACTGCTCGGTGATCCGATCGTAGGCTCGGACGGCGCGAACCTGCTTCATCATATCCTTGTGCGCCTTCTTCCTCGCCTTCTTGGCGGCGGGGTCGGCCTTGGCCTTGGCGGGCTTCTTCTGTTTGCCTCCGAAGTAGTCGGTCAGCTCGTCCTCCACCGTCACGGCGTGCTCACGGCGCTTCCTCCGCAGCTCGGCCTTGCGCTTCTTGCGTTCCCGACGGTTG
>JAZOOM010000298.1:0-15580 GCA_045655025.1 Eubacteriales bacterium
ACAACGACATGGCTTCGATCCGACTTAACCGCGATCTGCGCGCTGCTGCTGCCCGCGGCGATGGGTGTCGCCACCTCCACGCCCTGCGCCGTTACGGTAACGGCCACGTCGGTCACCAGCTCGCCTGCGTCGGCGTTGTCCCGCCCTGCGGCGGTTCGGTACAGCGTCATTACGCCGTCCTCGCCTACGGTGGCGTAATACGTAAACTCCGAAATCACGGAGCCGCTTTCGGTCACGGTCTCACATACCACCATGCCGTCGTCGGTCACCGTCAGGGTCTTATATCGGTTTTCGGTAATGGTGGCGTTCAGCTCGGCGATGATGGCGTCCAGCGCCTTGCCCTGCTCGGTCTCCAGCGCTACGCGGTCCTCGTCCGAGGCGAATCTGTAGGTGTACTCGCCCAGCTTGTAGACCTTGCCGCTGACCCCGGGAATGATCTCATCCTCCAGCTCCTTGTCAAAGGCATAGACACGGAGTCTCTGTACGTCGGTTCCCTCGGATACAACGGCGGTCTTGCCGTCCACCGTGAAGAACACGGTCATACCAAGCACCACGTCGGCCGTGTCCTGCTCGTTCCGTCCCTTCTCGGTGTTATACAGGGTAACCGCGCCGCCCGCGCCCATGCTGATATAGTAAGAAAACTCGCTGATAGCGATACCGTTTCCTACGATCTTTTCACAAACCAGCTTGTTCCCTGCCTCGACGCGCAGAACACCCGAATTGGTTTCGGTGATGGTGGCGTTCTCGGCAGCAAGCCAAGCCGAAAGAGGCATTCCCTTCTCGCTCTCAAAATCGGCAAGGGCCTCTTCACTTGCGAAACGGTAGGCATAGTTCTGCAGAGCATAGACCTTTTCCTCCACCGCGGGGACGGCATCCAGCTTCACCGTCTCATCCCTCGTGAAGGTCAAATTGCTGTAGCTCTTGCAGGCCACCGTGGAGGGATTGCCCTCACTGTCCACCGTGGTATAGCTGAAGGGCACCTTGAGGGTCAGGCTCTTACCGTCCAGCGACAACGTATACGAGGGCAGGTCCAGCTTATCCTGCATGGCGGTATCGTTGACGTCATACAGCAAGAGATTCTTGTACACGTCAAATTTGTAGAGGTAATGCGCCTCGGCCATAAAATCGTCGCTGACGATCTGAACCGTATTCGCGCCGGTAAACCATACCTGCTTGCGGTACTCGTAGCCAAGGGTATTCAACACGTCGTTGATCTTTTCCTCATCGGTCTCGTCGGCGGCGATGGCGCCGAGACCCACAAGATAGGCAATGATGCCGTCCTTCTCATCGGGGGCTACCGTGAAGGTCTCCTCCGAAAAGCGGTACAGGCGGCTCAGCCACGGATACTTGTCGTCCGCGGACGGAGCCTCGCCCGAATCGTCGCCGCTTCCGTTGCTTCCACTGTTGCCGCTGTTACCACTGTTACCACTATTGCCGCTGTTCCCACTGTTGCCGTTATCGTTGCTGCCGGAAGAGGGCTTTTGCGTGGTTTCATGATTTGGATGATTATCGGCGTCCCGACAGGAAGCAAGCACACCGACAATCATGACAAGTGCCAGCAGTAGACAGACTATTCTTTTGATCACTGATTGCACTCCTTTCTGAAATGGGTTTTCTGTCCGAGGGCAGGGGATCTGCCCTCGGATCATATCTTACTCGTTGGGTTCCTCGGGAGGCTGGGCGTCCGTCGCCTCCGTATCCGCTACGTCATCCGATCCCTGCTCTGCCTTGGGGGTCTCCGCCGAGGCGGGCGCAGGATCAACGGAAACGGCAGACCTATTGCGCATCATGAACCAGCATCCCGCAAAGCCTCCGCCGCCAAAGACCGCGCCAACGGCAACCGCAATTCCGATGACCGCTCCGACGGACAAGCCGTCCTTGTCACCCTTGTCGTCCTTGTCGTCCTTGTCACCCTTGTCGCCCTTGGGATCGTCGGGATCCGAGGGATCGGGGTCAAGCGGGTCGCCGGAGGGTGTCGTGTGATCGGGGTCATGGGGGTCATCCGAGGTCTCGGAACCGTCGGGGAGCTTGGACTCGGTCTCGGGCGCGCAGCCGGGATCATCCTCCCAGACGGCGAACAGCGTAATATCGCCGTCCACGTATACGGTATCCGAGAGAAGCTCGCCGTTCTCGGTCAGCGACCAGCCCTTGAATATCTTGCCCGTGGGGGCGGTAAAGGTACATTCGGGGAGCGCGACGTTGCCCGAAACCTCGGTGAGCGCCGCCATCTCGCCGTCGCCGCCGCCCGCGTTAAAGGAGATCGAGCCTGCGGGCTTGATGCTGAAGAACGTAACGTACTCCAGCCCCTCCTCATAGGGCTTGGTGTCTGAGTAATCGTTGTTCTGCGAATAGATCGCCTCAAAGACACCGTACTCCGAAAGATCAAAGTCAGGCTCAACCAATAAGCCCTTTGCCGTAAAGCGGCAGTTCGCGATCTTCGCCATAGAGCCACCGAAGAACCCAATGACCTTGCCGCCGGTAGAGATCAGCTCCACGCTTCCGCCAAGGAATTGGGGAACGCTGCCGCTGTCGGACAGTATGGACACACCGGTATAGATAGGCGTGTCGGCCTCCAGCTTCAGAGAGCCGCCGTTTACGATGATGTTGCCACACTCCACAACCACACCGGTTTCCTCGTGCTTTACGTAAACCTCACCGCCGTTCAGGATGAAGTATCCGTGTTCCACATAAAAGATATTATTGTAATCCTGGCAAATAACGGAAATCTTTCCGCCGTTGACGGTCATGTCTTCTCCGGCCATTATGCACCAGAGATCAAGCACGCCGTCATGAATCAGCACATCCTTGTAGGCCATCAGACCGACGTTTTCATAGCTTCCGCCGTTGATGGTCAGGTTTTTCTCCGCGAAAATAATGCCATATTGATGCCCCGCATCTCCTTCGATCGTGGCTCCCTCCAGCAGAATATTACCCTTGGCGTACAGGAGACCCAAATTGGTGTCCGAATCTGTGAGCTTGCCGCTGCCTCTCACGGTCAGATCCGAGGCGCAGTAAATGCCGTACAAGGTGTCGGTATAGTCTCCATCCTCCCGCATCTGGGATTCACCCTCCAGAATGACGGTCAGGGGCTTATAGGTGGAAATGATCGTGTGACGCCCCGACACAACGTCGACGGGGCCCGCATACACGTGGTAAAAATCCTTCAGCGTCAGCGTACCGTCCTTGTAGTAGGCATATCCGCCGTTCGGCTTTTCGGTGGTGGGTTCGGTTGCGCCGTTTGCCAGATACTCGCCGTCCGCAAGTCCGATGCCGCCAACGGTCAGCGCGGGCGCCTCTTCCACGGCAACCAGCTTAACGTATGAAGCATCCTTGATGTCAGCCTTCTGAGCAGCGAAGTCAAAGGGCTGTTCATCCACCGTCAGAGAGCCTGCGGAGGCACCGTAGGAAATGATGAAGTCGGTATTTCGGGTGATGATATCGTAGTCGTCACCAAGGTACGCAAAGCTGTCGCTGCTTACGGCAAGAGAGCCGCCGCTTACCGTGATATCGATATCGTCGTAGAAAAAATGCTCCGTCGCAACCTCCATATCGGAATTGATCAGCGTGAGATCGTCTCCGGACGAAACCACCTCGCCGTCACAGCTTCCCTTCAGTGTGCAGCCTATGGCGGAGACGTCATCGGCGAACCAACAATCATCCGACTTCAGCTCCAGATCGCAGTTCATCAGGCTGACGCCGTCGCCGCTTCCGTTGAAGGCTATGTAAGCAACGTCCATATTGATCTTACTGTCCGCGATATACGTAATGCCGGAGATACCCACCTCCATATTGGTGACAGTCACCTCGGAATTGGTGATCGCGCCGTCGTAGGCATACAGGAACGCCCACCCCTCGGCATTGTCGGGAGAGGTGCAGCTGATCGTGGTTCCGTCCATAAACAAATTGTCGAATGCCTCCAGCGCGTACAGGTGGTCATCCCCTTCACACTCGATCTCGATCTTGGCGTTGAGAATATCCATACCATTGTATCCGGAGAGGGCGCGGCCGCTATAATCGGAATAGGGCTGCGCCAACACGTAAAGCTTCAGGGTAACGTCGGACACGAAAAGCCTGTTGTCTCTCGCCATAAGGCCCATAGCACTCTTGCCCTCAAGCATACCGTCGCCCTTGACCGTCAGGTCGCCGTCCTCTACGGTCACCAGACTTCCGTATTCCTTGTTGGTGTTTTCCAGATAGCTCTCTCCCTCCAGCAGGAGCACAAGAGAGTATTCCGTATGGATCAACGCGGTACTGGCATATTCGTCCAGCATTCCTCCACCGCCCATCTCGTTATCCGCGGTGGTGCCTGCGCTGACGTGGCGGTAGTCGTGGAGTGTCAGCACGCCGCCCTTGTAGTAGGCGTAACCGCCCTCGGCAGGCTGATCCTTGGTAGCGGCGGTGGCGTCATTGGCCAGGTAATCGCCGTCGGTCATGGTAACGCCCGCCACCGTGACAGAAGCGCCAACGTTCTCCCCGGCGGCGCCATTAGCCGGATGGGGGGCCACGTGTACGTAGCTTGCGGTCTTATAGGCTTGATGCGTGGCGTTGCTCGGATCGTACACCACGTCCGTCACAAGCAGGCTGTCCGCCGAGGCACCAAAGGAAAGCGGATGCAGATCGTAAATGTTCAGATCACCGACCAGGGCAACCGCGCCCTCATCGGTAACCGTAGCCTCCAGCTCGGCTTCCCAATTCGAAATATAGATCTCGGAAGGCGTGGATACCGCGCATTCACCCGCGGTGATCTTGACCTTGCATCGAACGGAAACAATGTCCTCATCCTCGTCGATGGGAGCCATCAGGACAACGCCCTTCTTACCCGCTACGATCTCGGTCTCCTCGAAGTAAAGAGATACAGATTCTTTTGCCTGAATAGCCGTATCCGAGGCGGTGATCTTCAGCCTGCCGTCTCCGTAGCTGCTGGCTTGAAAATCCTTGCACACGACGCCGAATACGGCGTTTGTAATGGACATCGTGCCTTCGATATCGTAATCCACCGTCGTGGGGGAGACGATACCGTAGTCGGCATCCAGCGTCATATAGAAGTATCCTTCTATGAAAACGTGGTACCGGGTGTTGACGATCGCTGCGCCGCCGTCCTTCGTGTTGGTCAGAGAGCATTGACCCTGGGCTTCGACAACGAGTCCACCCCCGAGATTCGCAAATATCACGGCGCTCGTACCGTCCGCCGTGTTGTAGGTAAAGCCCTCACCCTCATAGGAATAATTATTCAGGGTCACATAGGCCCTGCCGGACGTAAACTCTACGTAGGCATATCCGCCCTCAGGCTTTTCGGTCACGGGGGTGGTACTGCCGACGGGCAGATAGGTTTTATCTTCCATTTTGACCCCGCCGACGTAGACCGAGCCATCCGCTATGCTCTCATCATGCGTCAGCTCTGCCGCCGCGGGAAGCGCAACGGCGGGGATCATGGAGACCAACATGGCCAGCATCAGCAGGATAGCCAAAAATCTTTTCTTCATAAATGAACCAACTCCTTTTGGTGGTTTTGAGAAACGGGGCGGTGGGCGTTTCCACCCACCGCCTGATTGATAGGCGAAACTATTGTTTCGTTTTTGATCATTATGCGTTCCGCGCAGGCATGACCATGACGTCGATGATTCTGGTAAAGGTGCCGTAGGAAACGGAGATCTGATACCAGCCCTCCTCTGCTCTGTAGTCACCGAGGTCAACGGTAAGCTCATGAGCCTCGATCACCCGCTGATTTCCGATTGCATCCTTGGCGACGATGTGGAACTGTCCAAAGAGTGCCTCCATATCGTTTGCGTAGATGCTGTCCTCGTAAATCTCCATATTGCCGGGGGCCACGTATTGACCAAGAGCCTCGTCCCAAGAAGCGATACCGCCAAAGTTCCAATGCTGAATGCCGGCTGTGTGAAGCACCAAGGAATTCATCACGTACATGTTGACTTCCTCGATCACGTAGTTGAACACAGGACGAAGCATCATTTTGCCGTCCACAACGATGAGGATCTCCTCATCGGTGCTGTAAAGCTCCCACTCGCCGGTCTCGTAGTTGAATACGTTCCAGGCAACGAACACACGCTTGTGGGGATCCGTGCCGATGGCCTGCAGACGGATCTCGGTGCCTTCCTCGAGATACTCAAGGAGGTAGTCCGTGGTCTTGCCGTTATACGCGAACAGATCGCCCTCGCCGCCCACTTCAATGTAGTAGGACTGCTTCAGGACCGTAACGGTCAGGGTAGCCTTCAGATCGGGATTCTCGTTGTAGGTATAGGTCACGGTGTACACGCCTGCAATGGGGTTATTGAGATCCAGACCGCCCAGATCCACGGTGTACTCGTCGGCGTTCAGATTTCTCGACTCGATGATGCTGTGCGACCACACGCCGACGTGGGAAAGGTCAACGCGCTCACCCTGATAAACGGTGATGGGCGCAGCGTCGCCGAGGGTAATTTCGGTCACGGGAGCGCCGAACTTTGCTTCAAGCTTTACGTCCTTATTCAGGATGAAGGTGTAGGAGGAATCAGGGGAGATCAGCTCGTATTCTGCGTAGGTTTCGTGATCGATCACAAGATACCAGCCGAGGAAAACGTAGCCCTCCTTGGCAACCGCGGTGACGGTGATCTCCTCGCCGTCGACGAACTGTCCGCCTGCCTCGTGGGTGATCTCGCCCTCAAAGATCAGCCAACCGTTGTCGGGGCTGTCCTGCGTTGCGTAGAAGGAGTGATCCTCCTCCCATACCCAAACGGTTACGGAGTAGGTGAGGCTCGTATCCGCCGTGTAGGTGTAGGTGATGATATACTTACCGACCACGGGGTTGGCCAGATCCAGGCCGCCCATGTCAACGGTGTACTCGTCTGCGGTCAGCTCGATCCGCTTGCCCAGCGCGCCGCAAGCATAGACCTTGATCTCTCTGTCAGCCAGCCAGAATTTCTCAAGGTGAACTCTCGTAGGCTCGCCCTCGTAGCCCTCCACCTCAAGGCGGGTGATCCTGGGCTCGATCCGACAATGGATCTTCATGGACTCATTCAGACAGGGGAAATAATCCGCGTCGGTGGACAGGAGCGTCTCCGAGCCGTCCTCGGCCACGCTGTACCAGCCAAGGAACTCATAATCCTCCGCAGAACGGAGCACGAAGCTCAAGCTGATCTGAGAGCCCTTGTTATACACCGTATGCAGGTGTTCGTCTCTGATCCGTCCGCCCGCATCCACGCTGAGCTCCAGGTTGACAAGTGCCTCGCTATCCAGAACACGAACCACGTGGAGCGCGTATACGTCGGGATTGGCGTTATAGATCACGTGGATCACGTGATCGTTCGGCTGGAGAAGATCAAAATCCAGACCTGTCTCAATGGTGTATTCGTCGCGGTCAAGCACTCTGGACTCACCGTTTGCGATTCCGTAAACAACGATATCTTCGGGATTCAGAACGGGACCGTTATAGGGGAGGTAGATATCCGTGAACATGGAGTTTCCGTTGAAGCCCGCGCCCGTAACCTCCAGATAGAGCTCGGTTACCGCGTACACATACTGCGCGTACACGCTCGTATTCGCATCAAACTCAAAGGTGTAGGTCTCATCGGTGCTGACAAGCACGTTACGGTTGTCGCGGATCTCGTACCAGCCCTTGAACACAGTATTTTCCTCGCCCTGTGCGGTGAGGGTCACCCGGCCAAAGCCATCGGCAAACTCCTCAAAATAATCGGGGCCGATGTCCACGCCGTCGATCAGGATCGTGCCGCCGTTGACCCATGCGTTCAGGTAAACGGGGGTCGCGACCACCTTCACGGTCACCGTTGCGCGGATTTCGGGATTGGCCTTGTACGTGTACACGACTGCGTACTCACCGGGCTTGGCAAGATTCACAGCGCTTGCATCCACCGTGAACTCGTCTGCCGAAAGCTTGGTCGTGCCGGCGACGGTCACCGAGGAAACCGTGACGCTTTCAAAATCGGGCAGCACAGGCATTGCGTTCAACAGGTAAGCCTTCTGCATTTCGGGATGATTATTGTATAGGTAAGGCGTGCCGTGAACCACAATGGTATCTCCGACGCGGGGCTTGTTATTCAGAAGACCATAGCGGGTACCGTTCTCATCGTATACGCCATACAGGTGCAGCTTGTTTCCGTCGGCGTCGACAATACGCATATTGCCCCAATAGCTCATCTCAATGCTTGCGATGGTACCGACTACCACGTATTCGGTATTCCAGTTTTCTCCGGATTCGCCCTCGCGGCAGATCTCGATGAACTCGGGAATGCTGATCAGGGTGTACTGCTTGAGCAGATTGGGATCGTAGATCACGTCATCCATCTCAACGACGAGATCCGTAACCGCAGGCTCGAACTCTGCGTAAACGCTCGTGTTGCTTCCGATCTCGAAGGTAAAGGTCTCCTCGGTGCTGAGCAGGGTGGTCGTGTCTCCGTCCACCATGTACCAGCCCTTGAACAGCATGTTCTCCTCGCCCTTTGCCGTAAGAGTCACCTTGCCGTAGCCGCCTGTAAAGGTCTCGAAGTAGTCGGGGCCGATCTCCTCGCCCTCCTTGACCAGGGTACCGCTGTTTGTAACTGCGCTGAGCGTGATCTTGTCCGAGATCATATGAACGGTCACGTCAACGAAAAGCTCGGGGTTAGCCAGGCACTTGTAGGTGATGACGTATGTACCCACCGTCGAGGCGTCAAGGTTCTTGAAATCAATGGTATGCGTTTCACCGTAGTTGGACCAGATATAATTTCCGGAGGGCTTGAACAGGATAATGTCCAAGGTCTTCAACGCCGTTTGTACGTCTGCTCCGACCACAAGAGCAAACGTCTTTTGGTCGTACAGCGTCTTCATATCCACAAAAACAGGCTCGCAGATGGCGACGACGTTACGGCTGCCGGGAACGACCTCGTAGGTGAAGCTTTGATCCGTAACTCTGTAGGTTCGGTTCAGCTCCTGTACCTCCCAGTAAAGGAATCGGAAATCCTCGCCCGGATCCACGTCAAAGCTATACGTCTCGCCCAGGAGCAATCCTGTGCTGCGGCCCAGGTTCTCGCCGTTGACCAGCAGCTCTGCGGTGATCTCCTCGCCCGCTACGTATGCGTTACTGTACACATCCTCGTTTGCAAAGAGAGCGATCAAGGAAACGTTGTTGCCTGTAATGCGGTACTGACAGTCGGGCTCCTTGGATATAGGCTTATTATAGATACCATGGAAGGGCTCGCCATCCGTTTCAGCCAAATACCAGCCCACAAATCGGTAATTCTCTTCGTGAACGACGGCTTTCAGATGGATGGTTCTTCCGACATGCAGCCGGCGGGTGATCTCCTCCATGGTTTCCTCGGTCAGCACAATACCGTCGACCAGAATATCCACCTTGTCGGAAATGTTACCCTCGCCCATACAGCTCACGTCCACCGACAGATTGATCTTGGTATTTCTCTCGAAGCGAGCGATAACGGTCGTATCCTCGGTAGCTGTAAAGGTGTACTCCATGGCGCCGGCAACGCGGGTATCCAGATCATCCTCATACCAACCCGAGAAAATGTATCTTTCCGCATCGTCAAGGTATGCGTTCAGCGTGACCTCCTCGCCCTTTTCCACGAGGATCTCGCCCAGAACGTCGGTATGTCCGCCCCAGCCGTAATTTTTCACCGTGATCTTCACGGATTCCTTCAGGATGACCACGTTGACGGTCGTCTTAACGTCGGAATTATCCACGCAGGTATAGGTCACGGTATAGGTACCGGGCTTTGTCTCGTCCAATCCGCCAAGGTCAACGGTGTATTCATCCATCCACAGCTTGGTGGTGCCCTCTACGGTCACAGCCGATACAACGACGTTTTCAAAATCCGGCAGGTCCGTAGTGAGATTGGGATCGTAAATGATCGTGTTACCCAGATTGACGACGAGATCGGTAACCACAGGCTCAAATCTTGCCAGCGCCTGACGGGTATCCGCGCCGGTTACAAGGCTGAAGCTTGCGTCGGTAACGGTCTCATAGCCCAGAGAACCCGAAATGTCCCAGCCAACGAAACGGTAGCCCTCCTTGGCAACCGCTTCCAAAGCGTAGGTCTTACCGACCTGGAAGGCGTCCAGGTAAGCGCCGTCCGCGACCTCACCGTTGACCTTGATCGTACCGCCGTCCTGCGGCAAAGTGCCGAAGGCGACCGTCTGCCCCTCATCGGCGAACACGGCGTACACCGCGTATTCAAATTCTTGCTTGTTGAAGGTGTAGGTCTTTTCGGTAGATACGGGAGTATCCTTCAGGATAGGCCTTGCAAAATCCCCGAGGTAATAGGACTCTGCCTCATACCAGCCGAGGAAGGTGTAGTTCTTCTCGGTTACCTCTACCTCAAGCGTTACATCCTCACCGAACAGGTACGTGCCCTTTAAGAGCTTCGGCTCCTCCTCGTTCAGCTCCTCGCCGTTGCAAAGGATCTTGCCGTAATCCAGATGAGTCGCGCCAACGTACAGATCCCCCACATACGTGAAATTCACGTTCACAAAGTTGTAGGTGGGAACCAGGACGTGAACAGAAAAGCTGTCCGTCTCAAAGGTGACCTTGCCGTTCGCATAGGTAGCGGGAATACTCTCGATCACACCGCTGTCCTTGATGTGATAGACGTTGTAGCCCTCTGCCTTGTCGTCCTCGGGCGTGGGAATGGTTACCTTCACGGTTCCGTCGGGCTGCACCTCGGCGTTATCCTTGGTGACGAAAATATCGTAGATGTACGCCTTGGATTCGTCGTCGATCGTGATACCGCTATCCTCCAGCTTTCCGAGGATCTCGGTGGCTTTTTCCTCTGCGATCTCAATTTTATCCAGATTGAGAACAGAGCCTTCCTTAAAATTGCCGCCCTCCAGCATTGCGCCAAGCTCGCTCGTCAGCTGATCGACGGTCTTATTGCCGCCGCAGGCCGTCAAGCCCGCACACAGCATAACCGTCATAATGAGAGACAACGCGATAAGCCATAATTTTTTCATGATGCTTCTCCTCATTTGCTTTTTTGTTCGATTTTGCAGGATTGCTTTTTACGGACTACTTACTCGTTCGGGTCTTGCGCTTCCGCTTCATCCGCATCCGCCGCCTCGGGGGGCGCCTCCTCGGAGGTCACTTCCCTGAGGGTCGCTTCTTTGGCGGTGGGGGCAGGACCCTTAGGGGGCGTGGGCTTCTTCCGCAGCATGAGCCAGCAAAGCCCGCATCCTCCGCCACCGCACAGCACGGCAGCTCCAAGCACGATGCCGATCACCGCCCCTGCGCCCAGTCCGTCCGGATCGTCGGTCGAGTCGCCGGGTGTTGTGTCGGGATCGTCGGGCGTGTTGTCGGGATTGTCGGGATTGCCCGGGTTATTGGGATTGCCGGGATTGCCCGGATTGGTGCCGGGATCTGTTCCAGGGGTCGTGTCGGGATCGGTGTCGGGAGTCTGCGCAGACATATCGTAGCCGCACATATCGCACTTGCCCGTGCCGTCGGTGCATTCGTGCGCTTCTATGTTGACCTTTGCACCGCATGCGCATTCGCCCCAATGGTGCGTTGCGTCATAGTGCCAGCCTTCCTCTTCCTCGTGCAACACGGGAAGCTCATACTCCGCAGCAATAAACAGGCACTCATTCTCATAGTCCCAATGCACAGACAAAGCATACGGGGTAATTCCGTTTAACACGAACATATCCTTGGTAATACCGTCAATGCCGTAGCCTTCGGTCATATGCATCATCATTGCGAATACATACTTTTCGTCCTTTTCGATGACCTTGTCACTTTCGCCAAGCGGGCCATCGGTAAACCAATCGTTTCCATCACCCACGCAATATCCTATGCCGTAAGTGGTCTCAACCGAAAGTCCGTCTCCGCTGAAATCAAAGGTCAGTTCCTCAAATTTGTGTCCGATCTCATAATTATCAAACGACATCGTGGGCGCACTTACCTGCTGAGATTGTCCAAGTATGGGCAGGAAAAATTCAATGGCTACGTATTCCTCGCCTGCATCAAAGTCATAATAAGCACTTGAGGGTGAAAATCCGTTCATGGTAACATTCAGATATTCCGCGGTAAAGTCCGCCACCGTATATCCTTCCAAAGGATATAGAGTCAGAACCAAAGAGTAAACCTTACCCTTTTCAAACGTATCATATTCTCCAAGCGACACTTCATCGGTGTAGTTTTCGATCCTACACTCAACGTCGAGGAATGTAACGCCCTCGCCTTCAACAATGATTTCGACATCGTCGGGTGTAGCGCCCTGCTCAAAGCCGCTAATGCTTACTGTAGTATTGCCGATAAACTTGGGAGCTTCTCCCTCGGTCTTGTTATCAAAATTCCAATACACGCACATATAATGATCATCATCGGCTGGCTTGTACGTATAAGCGCTCTTGATCGTTTTTGTGGGCGTTATCAGCGTCACCTCAACGTCTTCTCCAAACTCATATACGCTTCCCGAATAAACGTTAAAATCAATGTTAAGCTGATAATAATATCCGCCGAGGAATTCTCTGTCACGGGGAGCGTAGTACCAATCGTCGCCCTCGGAATCATTGGTATCGCTAAAATACCAATACAAGCATATATCGCCTATCTCGGAAGCCAACGAAGTATCCCCGTTGACCTTAGTTACCGTGAAATTGTCGGGATCATACTCGGGCATTTGTCCCGTTACGGGGTCGATCTCCACCGCCGAGCTGATCTCAATGGAGGTGATGACCTTTTCTGTGCCATCGTCATTCACCTCTTCGAAAAGATAATTGCACATAACGAACGGAGCAGAGACCATGACGTCCATATCGTACGTTCCCGCGGGAGTCGTAAGGGTTACGGAAACGAAGTCGGAAAGCTCCGCGCCGCCCAGGGAGGTCAAGAGAAGCTCGAGGCCATAGGTATATCCGTCTTCAAAATAATCTCCCTCCAGCATTTCTGCGTCGTCCGGGAAGACCTTCCACCATGCGGAATCGTCAAGAACACACGCAACCGTGTCGGCCAGGGCCTCGTCGCCGTTGACGCTCTTGATCTGCGGCCAGTAGACCTCACCGCCCGCGGTGGGCTTTTCAACGTCGGCCACCAGCTCGATGGAGGTGATCATATGCGCGTCGGGGATCTCAAACACGGCATCGGCCACCACGAAAGCGGAGTCCTGAGGAGCGATCTCACCCTGCCACCAGGGATTGCCGTTGGGCTCATACAGCGTAACCATGCAGCTCGTCGCGACCTTTGCGGCCTGCAGGGCGAAATGCAAGGAGTAGATCCCTCCCTTTTCAAAGGTGCCGGTAAATTTTGACCAATTGCTGCCCCACTCGGACGGATCCGGACTCGGAGCCTCTACCCAGTACAGCTTGTTGGCCATAAAGCTGACCTCGTTGGCCAGGTCTTCGTCGCCGTTGACGCTCTTGATTCTGACCGCGTCGGTCTTTGCCTCCACACCGTCTGCCGGCTTGATCGCTTCGATCTCGATGGAGGTAACGGTGATCGGCTCGTCTGCCGCAAATGCTGTGAGCGCCGAGAACGGCAGGATCGCCACGACCATCCACGTCGCGAGCAGGAATGTCAGAAATTTCTTAGTCTGTGTTTTCATATTTTGCTCCTTGTCCAAATTTTCAAGCCGGAGTAATCGCCGAATTCAATCTGACCCCTTCCAGGATCTCTATGAATCGGGTCTTGCCCCTCATCATGTGAGTGAACGACTCATCGGCGCTGACTCGCACCTGTCCGGGCAGCTCGTGTACCACACCGTTTTCGTCGAACAGCTCCACAAAGAAATACCACACCACTGAGTCGAGATTCTTTTTCTTTTCGGGGCAGAAGAAGCTGATCTTTTTCCCTTGCCGCCTTATTTCGAACAGGCAATACTCTCTGTCCGTATTCTCGGGAACGGTGAACCTCGGAAAGCCTTCTTCAAAATACATAGAAAACCTTTCGCTCGGTTCGTTGACGAACAGATAATCGGTGACGGGCTTTTCCTCGTCCAAAAGATATTCAAGTCCTTGCATCCTCGGGAACTCAAACTTGCCGAATAGAATTCGCTTTTCAGTCACATTCCACCACCTCCTGTTTGGGTTGATTCGACAGTTTTCATTCTATCTTGACTATATTATACTATAAGCATGTATATTCTCGGTACATCCCTTAGGGGTGAAAATATGTATTTTTAGGGGTGAAATGGGGTGATTTTTCAAAATGTAGGGGTGAAATAGGGTGAGAGAGGCTTTTTAGCGTGCAAAATCGCCGTTTTGACATAAAAAAGGACGGCGGAATTTTTTCCGTCGTCCTATGTGTAAGCTTAGGTCGTATTTTTAATTATTTTGCAAGAGAAGTGCGTAAAGCTCCTCTCGGCAGGTCACGTCGAGCTTAGCATACAGCGTTCTCGTGTAGGTCTTGACCGTGTTTTCGGAAAGGTGTAATTCTTCGGCTATCTCCTTACGCTTTTTGTTGCCGAGTATCAATTCAAGAATTTCTCGCTCTCTGACCGTGAGCGGCTCCCCCTCTTTCACAAAGGTCAGCACTTTTCCAAGCTTGGCTTCCATTGAGAGCGCGGTGATCTCCACGCCGAGCTGCTCTTTCTGTGCAGGTGTATATTTCGGGATATCGTTTACGTGAATGTAGTCCTGCATCATCCAGTACAGGAAGAGGAACACCAGCTCGGAGATTATGTAGGTGGCCGAGAGAAATTCAAATTCCCAATTGATGAACTTCTCAATCAACCAAACGAGGATATTTCCGCACACAACGGCGGCCATAAGACCCGCGAACTTATAAGAGCCGTGCTTTTTTCTTCTGATCGAATGGATAATGGTAGCGATCATAGCGGCAAAGTAGCCGAGCAGATATACAAGGTAGGTATTATGCAAGGGGCCGTATTCCTTCACGAGCTTTGCAGAGCCGTCGATAAAGGTAAGAGAAACCGCCTTATAATACCAAGGCAGGATACCTACGGTCGCGATAATGGCGAACATAACCGCGCCGAGGGTTACGCAGGTGATCACGTGCCCCTTTTTGATCTCAAAGCCGCAGAGCTTGACGATGGTGAGCAGCATGCACATGGAGAGGAACACACTGCCGAAGTACGCCACGTCGTTTGCAAGGATCGCGAACTCCACGGTCTTGGATATAGAAAGCAGAAGGTATCCGAGATTGACCACCGTCACGCAAATATAAAGCAATGACAGCCAAAACTCTCTTTTCTTGACGATGGCAAAGTAGGCAACAGTCAAGCCCACGGCAAACGCCAAGGTAATTGCATATCCGATTGTCATAGGCTCACCTCCCATTGATTTGTCACACGTGTTGTACTATTATATCATAAAAGTGCGAATATTTCAAGTCGTTTTGGCAAAAAACGAAGGAGATAAAAGCAAAAATGTTTGGCATCCGTTCTCCAAAGGCTACTGCCGCAAAAGGGGGCGTATCTATACTAAGGTATAGCATAAGATCCTCAAAAAAAACGCGCATAGCAAAGAAAAGTCCACCCGATTTTTGCCTTTCGTCCGTGTCCAGTGTAGCATAGGTCTCGCAGATGTAAACGCAAAAAAATATCACTGAAAAATGAAAATAGATACAGAACAGCCAGGTAGCAATACCTGGTTCAGACCGAGGACAAAGCCCATCTCAAGCAAGAGA
>JAZOOM010000299.1:0-3384 GCA_045655025.1 Eubacteriales bacterium
TCGCGATATTTGCCGAAGGCAAATTCGCCCCGAGCGAAAGCGAGGAGGTTTTCAAAAGTCCCTTAAGCGGGTGCCGCCGAGCTTGCTCGGCATGCAGAGCCCTGCCGTGCCCCCAACGCACCGACAAACCCAAATTTGAAATTCTTTCGAAAGGAGCTTTTACCATGAAAAAATTGTATATCAGCGCTGACATTGAAGGTACCTGCGGCATTACGGCTTGGGAGGAGACTGAGGCGAACGGTGGGCGCAACTATGATTATTTCAGCCGGCGCATGACGGCTGAGGTGGATGCCGCCGCTCGCGGCGCGGAGAATGCCGGATACGTTTCCACGATCAAGGATGCTCACGACTCGGCCCGCAATATTGATCCCATGGGGCTTCCCAAGTCCGCTACCCTGATTCGCGGGTGGGCGCGGGATCTGTACTCCATGATGGGGGGCTTGGATCGGGATGACTACGCCGCCGTGGCCTTTACGGGCTATCACTCCGAGGCCTTTAACGTGGGCAATCCCCTGTCCCACACCATGACGGGTGCCATTCATCGCATTACCCTCAACGGGATGCCCTGCCCCGAGTTCCTCATCAACGCCTACATGGCGGCCTATCGGGGTGTGCCCATTGTGTTCCTGGCGGGTGACGAGGCCATTTGCCGCTTCGCCAAGGAGCTGATCCCCGGCATTACCACCGTTACCGCCAAGACGGGCTACGGCTCGGCGGTGATCTCCCGCCATCCCGAGGTGGTGCGGGAGGAGATCTTCAAGGGGGTGAAGGAGGCTTTGTCCCGGGAGGATCTGTCGGACTGTGTTCTGGCTTTGCCCGAGCGTTTCGAGATGGTGGTGGAGTATGGCGATTGGAACACCGCTCACAAGTATTCCTACTACCCCGGCGCGGTTTACGTGGATGCCAAGACCGTGAGGTTTGAGACGGACGATTACTATGAGCTGATGCGGTTTATGCATTTCTGTGTTTAATTCTGTTTCGGAATTATCAGGTTGTTCGGACAATCATAAGGAGGCTACCATGACGAGATCCCACTTCTTCCGCGACGCCGCTTGGGTCGGTCAGGCCGAGCGCGACCGCAATACTTTTTCCGTTCTGCGGGGGCGGTTTACCGCGGCTTCTGCCCAACGGGTTACTTTGAACGTACTGGGCTTGGGCTTTTTCAAGTGCTATATCAACGGTGCTTGCATCAACCCCGACACCTTCCTCCCTCTGTCCTCGGACTTTGAGGCGGGGGCTGATCCTACGGGGGAGGTGCTGGCCGGTCACCGTGTCTATGTCCCGCAGTTCGATATTACCCCCTACGTCCGTGAGGGGGAGAATACCATTGCCATTCACTTCGGCGGCGGTTGGTACACCCACGGATGCCGTCCCTTCGGGCTTCCCAAGGCCATTTACTGTGTGGCGGTGGAGAGCGGCGGGGATACCGAATACTTTGTCTCCAACGAGGATTGCCGAATCGGGAAGGGCTTCGTGGCGGGGTACGTCTTTACCCAGGCGGAGCATCACGATTACACCGCCTTCGCCCCCGATTGCTTTGGCGCGGACTTCGACGACAGCGATTGGGCATACGCCGTTCTGACCGAGGACTTGGATACCGACTACTGCACCACCGATTGCCCTGCCGATGCCCTAATCGAGACGCTTCCTGTTACCTGTTTGGGCGAGGGAGAGAACGGAGGCAAGGTCTACGACTGCGGACAGAACACCACGGGCTATCCCGTTTTGAAGCTTACTGCCCCCGCCGGGGAGACGGTGACGGTGCTGTTCTCCGAAAAGGCTCTGCCCAACGGGCGGTTGGATATGACCCACCACCACGGCCAGCGTTTCATGGCCGTTTCCGACGGAACGGGACGGACGGTGCAGGCCGAATTCACGTGGTACGGCTTCCGTTGCTTTGAGGTGATCGGCGGTGCAGAGCCCATAGGGGTCAAGGTGGTTTACGCCGACGTTGCTTCCGCCTCCTCCTTCGAATGCGACAACGAGACTCTGAACTGGACGTACAAGACCTTCCTGCACACCATGCTCTGCAACATGCACACGGGGCATCCCTCGGATTGTCCCCATTTGGAGCGGAGAGGCTACACGGGTGACGGTCAGCTTACCTGCCACGCGGTGCTGACCGCGCTGGATGCCGAGGCATTCTACCGCAAATGGATGCGGGATATCGGTGACTGTCAGGACATCCTCACGGGTCACATCCAGTACACCGCCCCCTACATCAACAGCGGCGGCGGCCCCGGCGGTTGGGGATGCGCCATTGTGGAGGTGCCCTACCGGCTCTACAAGCACTACGGAGATACGGCCGTGCTGGCTGATTACTATCCTCAGATGCGCCGCTACATCGACTATCTGGAGGCCCATTCCGCATACGGCCTGGTGGTCAGCGACAAGGAGGGGTGCTGGTGCCTTGGCGACTGGTGCGGCCCCAACATCCTCTACCCCGACAAAGACATCACCTCCCACAATCAGCAGGTCATCCTCCCCGCTCCCATGGTCAACACCTACTTCATGATCAAGAGCCTGGAGAAGATGGTAAAGATCGCCCGTCTGATCGGCAAGGATGAGGATGTTGCGGAGTACGAGGAGAAGATCGCCTACCGCAAGGGCGCGGTGCAGGCGG
This sequence comes from Eubacteriales bacterium, assembly GCA_045655025.1. Classification (GTDB taxonomy): domain Bacteria; phylum Bacillota; class Clostridia; order Oscillospirales; family CAG-272; genus CAMEON01. The sequence goes on from JAZOOM010000299.1 coordinate 2,624, forward strand.
CCTACTACAATGCCTTTGACCACAACTTCATCATGAACGTGCAGGGGGCCAACGCCTACGCCGTGGATCTGGGTCTGGGCGACCCTCACACCTACGGCAATCTGGTGCGCTACTACCAAAAGCTGGGGCACTACGACACGGGCATTTTCGCCACGGATATTCTCACCCGTCTCCTCTTTGAGAGGGGCAACGCCGAGCTGGCGGTGGACATCATGACCAACAATGGGGATCAGGGCTACGAGCATTGGCGGCGAAACGGCGCCACTACCTTCCACGAGTACTGGGACAGCAACCGCTCCCGCTCCCACAGCCATCCCATGTTCGGTGCCCCCGTGGCCTACTTCTTTGAGTATCTTCTGGGCATCAAGCAGACCCCCGACAGCGCGGGCTACGAAAGGCTGGTCATTGAGCCTTTGGCCACCTCCCGCTTTGGGCGTATGGCGGGCAGCGTCAAGACCCCCCACGGTACGGTGGCGGTGTCCTACGAAAAGAAGGATGGGCGCATGGGCTTTGCCGTGGAGATCCCCGACGGTGTGGAGGCAGTCTTCAGGTACGGCGGCGGGGAGTACCCCGTGGCGAGCGGCATGAATCGGTTTGAGTTTGAGATTGTGTAAGTAAATTGCTGTTTGGCGGTGGGTTTGGACACGACGGATCAACATTGGATAACCTTTCGTAGGGAGCGACGCCCTCGTCGCTCCTAAACTAGAAAACCGCCGATTTCTTCTTGTCAAACAATGCTCCTACCCATTAAAGAAACAGAA
>JAZOOM010000300.1:0-2711 GCA_045655025.1 Eubacteriales bacterium
CCCTGACCCCCGCCGAGCAGGCCATCCTGTCCTGCCTGCTGTCCCACCGCGGCCAAACCGTCCCCCGAAACACCCTCGCCGCCCTGCTGGAGGGCGGCGGAAACAGCGTGGACGTGTACGTCTGCCGCCTCCGCGCCAAGATCGAAAAGCCCCTGGGACGGCGCATGATCATGACGGTGCGCGGCGTGGGATATTGCTTGAACGAGTAAGACTCACCCCCCATATGAAAAACGACCCTTGCCGCCGAGCGGGAGGGTCGTTTTTCATATGTATGCTTGGGAAATTTCTCAGATGATCTTCTTCAACCCCACCGTCTTCTGCTTCAGCAGGGTCTCTTCCATACCCAGGTATTCGGGATTGGTTTCGGGCTCCACGCACATGGCGTACTTGATGTAGTCGTACAGCACGTCCGCCACCAGACGGGAGGAAACCGTGGCCGCTCCGGAGCGCTGGGGGGAGATGGTGAACCACAAGCCGTCCACAGGCTCTTGATCGGCAGAGAGGGCGGGCTGCACGTAGTCAAAGTTCAGCCGCCAAAAGTTGTTCTTGTTCCAGAAGTACAGGTACTTCTTGATCTCGGCACGGCTGTACTCGGGAGAGTCGATCTCACAGCAAATGTAGTCCAGAGGCACACCCGATACACGGTGGGCGTCCTCGGACAGCACCTTCAGAACGTGCTTGTAGAGCCGCGTACCGATACCCCCGGACTGGAGATCGTTGCGGATGGCCAAAAACTCAATGACACCGGTATTGCTCTTCTTGAAATAGTTGAACACACAGCCGCCGATCACCCGATCCCCCTCGTCCTTGGCCAGAACGATGTGGTAGCAGTAGTCACGGGCGGTCTCTCCCCGCTTCAGATACTTGAGGAAGTTGTCGAATCTCTCCCGCTCATTCTCATCGGGGAAGGCATTCATGTAAATGTCCGTGTAGAACTGGCCGAAATCCGAAATACTGCCCTGATCCCGGAAGGATACGTCCACGTAGGACAGGGTGTCGCTGGGAGAGAAAAATTCGTCGTAGGACGCGAAAACGTCGGCGGGGGAGTGCTTGGATTCCATGATGATTCCTTTCCGGAGCTTGCTTCCCAGCTCGGTGTCGGAAGCCATGATCCGTTGATACTTGCATTGACATTCATGGGCGATCTTATCGTTCATGGCACAGACGAAGCGGTATTTGCGGCCGCTGTTCTCGGGATCGGCGTAGATGCGCTCGAAATGCTTCAGGCTCTTGTCGATCAAGGTATCTATGAGGAACTGATAGGTCTCTCGGGTCGTCAGATTGGCGTGCTCAAAGAAGGCTACGCTGGTTTCGGGGTTGAAGGTGTACTCCTCGGTCTCCAGCTCGAACAGGATCCATACGTAGGCCGTGCAGTAGTACTTCTTGGCCTTGTAGTTGACGCAGGGAGTAAAGTCCTCGATCTTGACACCGAAGGACAACTCCCCCTTCTCGATCTTGTCGTAGAAGTATGCGTTGTCGGGATTGATGTTGGAGCGGAGCTCGGTGTAGAAGGGCTTTTTGTCGTGGATGGACACGTCGGCGGAGATCAGAGCGCCGTAGCGGCGAGACTCGTTTTCCAGGAATTTTTTCTTCAAGGTCTCCGCCACGTCGGATTCGGTGTCGGCGATGGCAGGGATGGAATTGCTCTCGTCACCGTAGGAAAGCTGACATAGTCCCGCCCAGTAGTTGCGGTACTCCAGCTCGTAGCTGGGACCCCACAAAAGCCACGCGAAGGTGAAGTACAGCTCGTTGGACAGCACGTTGCGGCTCTGCGCCTCCCCGTTCTCGGTGATGTAGGCGGTGGAAACGTACCGCTTGATGAAGGCCTCCCAGCTCTCGTCGTACTGGGACAAAAGACCCGTGAGCAGACAGGTGGGGGTGGCGTAGGCCTCCTCCACGTGCAGGCGGATCACCCAGGTCAAATGATCCTCCTGAATACCGAAGGCCTTTTTGACCTTGCTCTGGGAGAAGTACGCGAAATACCGCCCGATGGCCTCGGAGAAGGCGGAGTCAATGAGCGGGGTGCAGTTGGACACCGCGTATTTCAGATCCTCGGGGTGGGCGTCGGAGTAGAAGGACTTGAAATTGTTGATGATGGTGTGCCACTCGGAATGGATCACGGGACTGCCCCCCGTCTCCAGAATGGCGTACTCCACGAAGGCGCGCTTCTTGACCTGAGATTTGCGACAGATGAACAGAGCGCGGAAGCGGGGGATGAATCCCATTCCGCAGGGCCCCAGGATCTTATGCAACGCCTTGGAATACTTGTTGAACATCACAATGAAGAAGGTTGTCACCGAAACCACGACGGCAATGAACTCCAACAGATTCAGAAACAGCTCCAGAATCGACGGGAATTTATCTATGAATTCTTGCATGACCGATTTCTCCGTTCCTAGTATAGAGATTCTTCCGATTTTTCATTATATCACATTTTTCCTAATTTTGCAAGGTTTTACGCAGGAAAAATCAAGCCCGCCGGGAAAGAAGTCCCGTCGCTCCGGGATCCGCGTAAGTAACTATTCAGCCAATGTTTCAAATTGCTGTTTATCTGTAGGTTAGGGCACGATGGCATGATATGAAATAACCCCTTGTAGGGAGCGACGCCCTCGTCGCTCCTAAACTAGAAAACCGCCGATTTCTTCTTGTCAAACAATGCCCCTACCCATAAGAAAACAGAATGTTTGAGGTTTAGGAGCGACGAGGGCGTC
>JAZOOM010000301.1:0-3096 GCA_045655025.1 Eubacteriales bacterium
CCGCGTTACCGCAAAGATCGCCGTTGGCATGAGCCTGGAAGAGATTGCCATTGCCAACACCAATGCGGCATTTGAGCCTCGCCTTGACTATACCATTGCTAAGCTGCCTCGTTTCCCCTTTGATAAGTTCGCTTCTGCAGCCAATACCCTGGGTACTCAGATGAAGGCTACCGCCGAAATCATGGGTATCGGTTCCACTCTGGAAGAGTGCCTGCTCAAGGGCGTTCGTTCTCTGGAAATCGGTGTTTGCCACTTCCACATGGCTAAGTTTGACAATAAGACCACTGAGGAGATGCTGGAGTATCTGCATACCTTCCAGGATGACAACATCTTTGCTGTTGCAGAACTGTTGCGTAGAGGTATCAGTGTGGAGAAGCTTCACGAAGTGACCCAGATTACTTCCTTCTTCTTGGAAGCAATCGAGCGCATTGTGAAGATGGAAGCTGTTGTTAAGGCCAATGTAGGTGATTTTGAGATCCTGAAGCAGGCCAAGATCATGGGCTTTGGCGATAAGTTTATTTCCCAGCTGTGGGGCTGGAAGGAAGTTGAAGTCTATAATCTGCGTAAGCAGAACAATTTCTTCCCCGTCTACCGTATGGTAGATACCTGCCACACGAACGCGTACATTCCTTACTTCTACTCCTCGTACACGGGCGAGAATGCATCGGTTCTCACCGACAAGAAGAAGATCATCGTTCTTGGCGCAGGTCCCATTCGTATCGGTCAGGGCGTTGAGTTTGACTACTCCACGGTTCACGCCGTACAGACCATAAAGAAGGCGGGCTACGAGGCAATTATTATCAACAACAACCCCGAGACGGTTTCCACCGACTACACCACGGCAGACAAGCTCTACTTCGAGCCCCTCACTCCCGAGGATGTTATGAACATCGTTGAGTTTGAAAAGCCCATCGGAGTTGTAGCAACTCTCGGCGGTCAGACCGCTATCAACCTGGCTCAGCCCCTCTACGACCGCGGCGTCAAGATCATCGGCACCGACTGCCAGGCCATCGACCGCGCCGAGGACAGAAACGCCTTTGAGAACCTGCTGAATGAGCTGAATATCCCCCGCGCCAAGGGTAAGGCTGTGACCAAGCTGGAGGACGGCCTTGCCGCCGCCCGCGAGATCGGCTATCCCGTGCTGGTTCGTCCCTCCTTCGTGCTGGGCGGCCGCGCCATGCAGATCGTCGGTAACGAGGATCAGCTCCGCCAGTACCTCAAGACCGCCGTTGAGATCGACGAGGACAAGCCCGTGCTGGTGGACAAGTACATCAGCGGCAAAGAGGTCGAGGTGGACGCCATCTGCGACGGCCACAACGTCTTCGTCCCCGGTATCATGGAGCTGGTTGGGAGAACCGGCGTTCACTCCGGCGACTCCATTTCCGTCTATCCTCCCTTCTCCATCTCCAACAAGGTGAAGGGCACCATCCTGCAGTACGCCAAGGCACTGGGTCTGGGCATCGGCATCGTGGGTCTTTATAACATTCAGTTCATCGTGGACGAGCATGAGGACGTGTACATCATCGAGGTCAACCCCCGTTCCTCCCGTACCGTGCCCTTCCTGTCCAAGGCTACGGGCTACAGTCTCGCCGACATCGCCACCGAGGTCATCCTCGGCAAGTCCCTCAAGGAGCTGGGTATCTTTGACATTTACCCCGAGGAGAAGAAGCGCTGGTACGTCAAGGTTCCCGTGTTCTCCTTCAACAAGCTCCGGGGTCTGGACGCTTACCTCTCCCCCGAGATGAAGTCCACGGGTGAGGCCATCGGCTACGACGATAAATTCTACCGTGCCCTCTACAAGGCTCTGCAGGCTTCGGGCATGAAGCTCCAGAACTACGGTACCGTATTCGCCACCATCGCCGATAAGGACAAGCCCGAGTGCCTGCCCCTCATCCGCCGCTTCTACAACCTGGGCTTCAACATCGAGGCAACCTCGGGTACCGCCAAGTATCTGAAGGACAACGGCATCCGTACCCACGTGGTGGCCAAGCTGGACGAGGACAGCGACGAGATCCGCGTGGCTCTGGCTCAGGGTCACATCGCCTACGTCATCAACACCCGCGACGTGGATTCCATGGGCTCTGCCAACGACGGTGCTCTCATCCGCCGCTTCGCCATTGAGAACAACGTCACCGTTATGACTTCTCTGGATACTGTGAAGGTGCTTCTGGATGTTCTGGAGGAGACTACTCTGACCATTTCCACGATTGATTCGTAAGGTGAAAACAGGCGACCGAAGGTCGCCCCTACATAAAGAAAACGATTCGTTTCATAGGGGCGACCTCTGGTCGCCCGAAAACGAGAAACAAGTGATAAGGATCATGGAGACAACATGAAACAAGGAATTTTTGAGATAAAGAGCAATATCGCCCTGACCTCCACCGTTTACAAGATGGAGCTTGCGGGCGACACCTCCGCCATCACGGGCCCCGGCCAGTTCGTCAATATCCTGCTGGATGGCCTCTTCCTCCGCAGACCCATTTCGGTCAATGACTGCCGCGCCAATGGCGCAGATGGGCTGCTGACCCTCATCTACAAGGTAGTGGGCAAGGGCACCGAGCAGATGGCCAAGATGGCCGCAGGTCAGACCCTCGACGTGCTGACGGGTCTGGGCAACGGCTACGATCTGTCCAAGGCCGGCGACAAGCCCCTGCTCATCGGCGGCGGCGTGGGCGTGCCTCCCCTGTACATGCTGGCGCGTCAGCTCCGCGAGGCTGGGAAGGAGGTCAGCGTGATCCTCGGCTTCAATACCAAGGACGAGGTCTTCTGCGAGGAGGACTTCAAGGCGCTGGGCTGTGAGACCGTCGTCACCACCGTGGACGGCTCCTACGGTGTCAAGGGCTTCGTGACGAACGCCCTGCCCGAGGACTATACTTATTTCTACACCTGCGGCCCCGAGCCTATGCTCAAGGCCGTCTATAAGGCAACCGTTACGAGCGGTCAGTTCAGCTTTGAAGAGCGCATGGGCTGTGGCTTTGGTGCTTGCATGGGTTGCTCCTGCAAGACGGTCACCGGCAACAAGCGCATCTGCAAGGAAGGACCGGTACTGGTTAAGGAGGATATCATATGGGAAGCGTAAACACCAAAGTGACCCTC
>JAZOOM010000302.1:0-5544 GCA_045655025.1 Eubacteriales bacterium
ATCTCTGTCATTCAGGAGATCCTGCCCGTTCTGGAGCAGATCGTACAGAGCGGCAAGAAGCTGGTCATCATCGCTGAGGACGTAGAGGGCGAGGCTCTGACCACTCTGGTTCTGAACAAGCTCCGCGGCACCTTCAACTGCGTTGCCGTCAAGGCCCCCGGCTTTGGCGACCGCCGCAAGGAAATGCTCCGCGATATCGCTACCCTGACCGGTGCCGAGGTGGTTTCCTCCGAGGTGGGTCTGGAGCTGAAGGACGCTGACCTGTCCATGCTGGGTCAGGCCCGTCAGGTCAAGGTCTCCAAGGAGAACACCATCATCGTAGGCGGCGCAGGCGATCCCGAGGCCATCAAGGCTCGCGTTGCCCAGATCCGCTCCGCCATCGAGATCACCACCTCCGACTTCGATCGTGAGAAGCTCCAGGAGCGTCTGGCCAAGCTGGCCGGCGGTGTCGCCGTCATCAAGGTCGGTGCCGCTACCGAGGCCGAGATGAAGGAGAAGAAGCTCCGCATCGAGGACGCGCTGAACGCTACCCGCGCCGCCGTTGAGGAGGGCATCGTGGCCGGCGGCGGTACCGCATACCTGAACGTTATCCCCGACGTAGCCAAGCTGCTGGATGCTTACGAGGGCGACGAGGAGACCGGTATCAAGATCGTACTGAAGGCTCTGGAGGAGCCCGTCCGCCAGATCGCCACCAACGCAGGCTTCGACGGCGGTGTCATCGTCAACAACATCATGACCTCCGGCAAGATCGGCTACGGCTTCGACGCCTACAACGAGGTCTACGTGGATATGATGGCCGCCGGTATCGTGGATCCCACCAAGGTGACCCGTTCTGCTCTGCAGAACGCCGCGTCCATCGCGTCCGTCATCCTGACCACCGAGTCCGTGGTTGCCGACAAGCCCGAGCCCAAGGTTGAGGCTCCCGCAGGCGGCGGCATGGGCGGCGGTATGGGCGGAATGTACTAAGATACAAGATACCCGCCGAGCAAGCCTGAGCAAAGCTCGGCAGATACGAGATACAAGATATCTTCGGTACGCCTGAATCGCATAAGGAAAAGAGAGGTCGTGATGGCCTCTCTTTTCCTTATGCTGTTTTCCGTTTTGGGGGTTAAAGAGCCCCGGCACGTCTTTGGGCGATGTAGAAGTCAGCGTTATCGGCACTACTCTTGATGGCATCGGCGGCATACTTGATTTCTTCCTGCGTCTCGGCCATTCGGTAAACATCCTGACTGATGAGAGAAACGTTGGTGTTGATGCTTTGCAGAATATTCGCCATACTCTGGATAGCCGAAGCCAAAACCTTCAACGCATGGACGACCTCATCCAGCTTGCCGATCAGCTCGGCGTGGCGGATCTCGGTATCGCACAGCAGGATAGCTTCCCGCATGGTATCAGCCTTGTCGTTGGTGAAAATATCGTCCAGAATCACCACGCTGACCAGATTGCGGTAGGAGGGCATGATGACCCCCAACTCGTAGCAACGCTTCAAATTCTCTGTAATGCGATCCGCATCCTGTTCCAACCGACGGGCCATCAACTCAACCTGCTTTTCCTGCTCGACCGCGTCTGCCAGCTCTTGATCGGCCTCCTTCAGCGTCTTTTCCGCATCGTTATACTGCTGCTTGGCGTCGTCACGAACCTTTTTGAGGTCTTCAATATACTTTGCATATTGTTTTCGCATACACGCAAAATGAATCTTGTAGAAAAGAAATAAATATGTTAAGGGCGATGCAACCGCAAGAAATACGATCAAAAAAATGGGCAGACCGTTTTCAATCCCCGGTGCAATTACAATAGCTATTGAGAAATCCATCAGTAAAATATGCATAAAGACGTGTAGCGCAACGAGTCCTGACGTTCTTTCTTGCCTGCGGTAATCTCTAAATGTAGTTCCGTCCACTTTTATTTGAGAGGCATTATATGCTTTCTGCTTGCCATCTCTTACATTCTTCCAACGTGCACATTTTTCCTCTAACTCTTTTTTCTTCTTTTTCATTTCCTTTCGACATTTTTGGGCAGTCTCCCGCATCGTGAATGCTCTGACCTCCATGTCCGCCACGTGGTGCACAAATTTTGTCATATTCGCTTTGGTTGACAGTTCCCCTGAGCCGCGGATCGGTTGTATCTCCATAGATGCCTCCTTGCAGATGATATCGTACGTATTCTATCACGCTTTATCCATCGAATTGTCTACATATGTATTCGCTTCCTGTTTTTTCCTGTTGTATAATCATGGAAAAGGGCATTTTATGGGAGAAGCATCATGTTGGACTCGGCCAAGGTGGGATTGGTAATACAAAAAAAACGCGAAGAAAAAGGACTATCCCAAGAAGTTGTCAGCGGTTTGGCCGGCATCGGGCGCACCCATCTCAGTGCCATTGAGCGCGGTCAACGCAAGCCCACGCTGGAGACCTTTTTCCGCTTGGCCGAGGCGCTGGATATGCCGCCCTCCGAGCTGATGAAACGCATCGAAGAAGCTCTGTAACGAACTTTTTCGAGCGGTTCCCTATTTTCACACGTTTTATTTTCAAAAAACAACCGAGCCAACGTTGACTCGGTTGTTTTTTATGAAGATGATTCGATCCGGAACGCAGTATCCTGCGGGCTTTACTGCCGATATTTCCAAACCACGCTGCTGTTTGAGGAGTTCCAGTAGTTGTCCCACGTGTCGGGCTTTGAGGCGTGCTCGCAGTAGATGGTAAGCTTGGAGCATCCCGAAAAGGCCCATGAGCCCACCTGCTTGACCGACTTGGGGATCACCACGGACGTCAAAGAGCTACAGAAATCGAAGGCACCAAATTCAATGGAGGTCACACCCTTGGGAATGACGATGGAGCTCAATCCATCGCACCCGGCAAAGGCGCGCTCACCGATCACCGTCACCTCCGCGGGAATGCGGCTGTTGCAGATACCGGTGATCAGCTTTCCGGTCTTTCTTTCTATAATGCAGTTATCGCGGCAATAGTAGTAGGCATTGTTCGAGCTCACGGAGAGGGAGGTCAAAGCTGCGCAGCTACCGAAGGGATTTGCGCCCATAGAGGTCACACCGGCAGGAATGGTCACGGAGGTGAGTCCTTCGCAGTAACCGAACGCACCGTTCTCCAGTGTCTTCACACTACCCGGAATGGTGATGGCAGAAAGGCCGCTGCAGCCGCAGAAGGCATCCTTACCGATGACGGTTACCGTTTTGGGAATGGTAACCGAGTCAAGCTCTCGGCAGAAGTAGAAGGCTCTGTCTCCGATGGCGGTCACGTTTTGGGGAATGGAACTGGTCTTGATACCAATGACCAGCTTCCCAGAGGCCTTTTCCATGACGCAGTTTTTCTCGCTGTAGTAGACGGGATTCCCCGCGGCCACCGATACGGCGCGCAGGGCGGAGCTGTTGGCGAAGGGGTTATTCACCATGGAGGTCAGGCTGGCGGGAATGGTGACGGATTCCAGCTGATCGCAATCCTCGAATGCTTCCGCCCCCAGAGATTTCAGGCCTTCGGAAAGCTTCAAGGATACAAGGCCTCTGCAACGGGAGAATGCGCTGTTCTCGATCCTCTCCACTCCGGAGGGCAAGGTGAGACGGCTGATGCCGCTGCAGAATACGAAGGCGTAGCTATCAATGATCTTAACGGAATCCGGGATGGTGACGGAAGTAAGACCCGTGCAGTTCCAGAAAGCGGAGTTGCAGATTTTGGTCACTCCCTCCGGAATGACGACGGAGGTCAGCTCCTGTTGCCCCTTAAACGCCTCCCGTGCGATCTCGGTCACTCTTCCTCCATCGGGGGTCGTGGGAGGAATGATCAGATCCTTATCCTTGCAGGATCCGAGACCTGCCACGGCGAAAGTACCGCCCGACAGCTGATCGAATTTCAGACCCACACTGTATTTGACAGAAGAAGACTGCTTGGCGGTCGTCTGCTTGGAAGCGGACGTGGTTTGCTTGGGGGCAGACGTTGTTTGCTTGGGAGCCGATTGCTTTGCGGGGGCTTTCTCAACAGGTGCTTCCTTGGAAACAACGGTCTGATTCAACGTGGGACGCTCGGGGGTAACCGAAGCCTTCTGGTTCTTGTTGGAGCCAACGACCTTCGTGGGCATATTCTGAGTACTCCGGCAAGAGGTCAGAATCTTGGCGGCGTACAATGCTTTGAAGAAGCTCTCCTCGCTGTCGTGGCGGGTCTTGTACATGGCCTGTGTCAGACCCAGGCGCATCCGCATACCGGCGGTCAGCTTGATATCCTCCAGGTAGATCACCAGGATGGGAATATTCAGCTCCATGGCGAAGTTCAATTCCTGACGGCAGTTGTAGGAATCCATGAACGCAGAGGTCATAAAGGCGATGAGACAGCTGGCACTTTCCAGGTGCTCCGCGATGTATTCCGGCCACTCGGTACCGGCTTCGATGCCTGCGTCGTACCAGACACGGAATCCGTTGTCGGAAAGCCCCTCAAAAATGGGCATGACCTCGTCAGTATTCTTATGGGAATAGCTAAGGAAGATATAAGGCTCGGAGCCTTCATAAACAGTCATGTGCGTTCACCTCTTCTTGTTTCAAATTTCAATACGCATATATAGTAGCATATTCCGCGAAAAAAGTCAAGAGCCATAGCCATTTTTACGCAGAAAAGCCAAAAACCCGCCGCTTCGGAGGAAACGGCGGGAATTTTTCATTATGTACGGAATCAGACGAGACCCTGTGCCAGCATAGCGTCGGCAACCTTCTCAAATCCGGCGATGTTCGCGCCCGCGACCAGGTCACCCTCCATGCCGTACTTCTTAGCGGCGGCCACGGAGTTGTTGAAGATATCGGACATGATCTGGTGGAGCTTAGCATCCACTTCCTCGGCAGTCCAGGAGTAGCGCATGGAGTTCTGGCTCATCTCCAGACCGGAAACGGCCACGCCGCCTGCGTTGACGGCCTTGGAGGGAGCGATGGTCAGACCGTTCTCCTTCAGGTACTCGAAGGCCTCGGCGGTGGTAGGCATGTTGGAGACCTCCACGTAGTACTTGACACCGTTGGCGACGATGTTCTTGGCATCCTCGATACCAACCTCGTTCTGGGTAGCGCAGGGCATGACCACGTCCACCTTCTGCTCCCAAGGACGCTTGCCGGCGAAGAACTGGACACCGAACTTATCGGCGTAGTCCTGCACCTTGTCGCGACCCGAAGCGCGCATCTCCAGCATGTAGGCGATCTTCTCTTCGGTATTGATACCGTCAGGATCGTAGACGTAACCGTCGGGACCCGAGATGGTGACGACCTTACCGCCCAGCTCGGTGACCTTCTGAACGGTACCCCAAGCCACGTTACCGAAGCCGGAGACGGCGAAGGTCTTACCCTTGATGTCCTCGCCGAGGTACTTCAGCATCTCGACGGTGTAGTACACAGCGCCGAAGCCGGTGGCCTCGGGACGGATCAGAGAACCGCCGTAGGAAATGCCCTTGCCGGTAAGTACGCCTTCAAAGCGGTTTGCCAGCCGCTTGTACTGGCCGAAGAGATAGCCCACTTCCCGTGCGCCTACGCCGATGTCACCGGCGGGCACGTCGGTATCCGCA
>JAZOOM010000303.1:0-16390 GCA_045655025.1 Eubacteriales bacterium
CCTCGGCATCCAGATAGAAGCCGAAGGAGCCGTCCACGGTGCCGAAGACGGTGCCCGCCCAGATGATGACGGTGGAGAGCATGATGATGGTGCCCGCCTTCTTGATGAAGGACCAGCCACGCTCCCACATGGAGCGCAGGACGTTACCCGGCGTGGGCATGTGGTAGGGGGGAAGCTCCATGATGAAGGGGGAGGGCTTGCCCGCGAAGGGCTTGGTCTTCTTGAGCATGATGCCCGACACCACGATGGTGGTGATGCCGATGAAGTAGCACAGGGGAGCTACCCACCAAGCGTTGCCGAACAGGGCGGCGGCGATCATGGCGATGACGGGGAGCTTGGCGCCGCAGGGGATGAAGGTGGTGGTGATGACCGTCATGCGGCGGTCGGACTCGTTTTCGATGGTGCGGGAGGCCATGATGCCGGGAACGCCGCAACCCGTGCCGATCAGAATCGGGATGAAGGACTTACCCGACAGACCGAATTTGCGGAAGATGCGGTCCAGCACGAAGGCGATGCGGGACATGTAGCCGCAGGCCTCCAGAAAGGCAAGGAACAGGAACAGCACGAGGATCTGGGGGACAAATCCCAGCACCGCGCCCACGCCGCCGATGATGCCGTCCAGAATGAGGCTGTTGAGCCAGAGGGGCGTGCCCGCGGCGGTGAGTCCCGCTTCCACCATGACGGGGATGCCGTGGACCCAATGGCCGAAGAAGTCGAAGCCCTCACCGAAGATCCCATCGTTCATGAGGTCGGTGACGAAGGTACCCACGGTGGAGACGGATACGTAGTACACAAGGAACATGATGGCGGCGAAGATGGGCAGGGCGGCGACGCGGTTGGTCACCACGCGGTCGATCTTCTCGGAGGGGGTGAGCTTGCCCACGTTCTTGCGCTTGAAGCAGCCCGTCAGGATGGAGGATATGTAGTTGTACCGCTCGTTGATGATGATGGCCTCGGCGTCGTCGTCCAGAAGACGCTCGGTCTCGCGGATGTCCTCCTCGATGTGGGAGAGGATGGCGGGGTTGAGCTTCAGCTCGGCCAGCACCTTTTCGTCCCGCTCGAAGATCTTGATGGCGTACCATCTCTGGCGGTCGGCAGGCATGCCGTGGACGGCGGCCTCCTCGATGTGAGCCAGGGTATGCTCCACCTCACCCGAAAAGATGTGGTGGGGGACGTTTCTGCCGTGCTTGGCGGTCTCAATGGCCAGCGCCACGGCCTCGTCGATACCGGTATTCTTCAGAGCCGAGATCTCTACGGCGGGACAGCCCATGCGGCGGGAGAGGGTCTCCAGCTCGATCTTGTCTCCTCGCTTGCGGAGCACGTCTACCATGTTGATGGCCATGACCACGGGGATGCCCAGCTCGGTCAACTGGGTGGTGAGGTAGAGGTTGCGCTCCAGATTGGTGCCGTCGATGATGTTGAGAATGGCGTCGGGGCGCTCACCTACGAGGTAGTTACGGGCGACGATCTCCTCGGGGGTGTAGGGGGAGAGGGAGTAGATACCGGGGAGGTCGGTGATGATGACCGTCTCCCTGTCGGCGGTGCCCTTGAGCTTGCCCTCCTTCTTTTCCACAGTGACGCCGGGCCAGTTGCCCACGAACTGGTTGGAGCCTGTCAGGGCGTTGAACAGGGTGGTCTTACCTGTGTTGGGGTTGCCCGCGAGAGCGATGCGGATGGTGGTGGTTGCTTCCATGGGGAATGTACTCCTTACTACGCGGTTAGCGTTTGCTAACCGTCGGGAATAGAATAGCGCGCCTCACCCGAAAAGGGGGCGCATAGGGATCTGTTCGGCTTGAAATCACTCGACCTCAATCATGGCGGCGTCGGCCTTGCGCAGGGACAATTCATACCCCCGCACCGTGATCTCCAGAGGATCTCCGAGGGGGGCGGTCTTGATGATCTTGATCTCCACGCCGCGGGTGATGCCCATATCCATGATGCGGCGGCGGACAGCGCCCTCACCGTGAACCTTGACCACGCGGGCGGTGCCTCCGATCTTGATTTCGCGTAATGTTTTCATACTCATACGTTGACCTCCGTACGGCGGCAGGCGTGAGTTAGCCGCCGCTAACTGTCTATATTATACTCGCGGTAAGGAATTTTGTCAAGAGGAATTGAGTAATTTTTGCAATTTTGGAAAAATAAACACCCGCCTCTCCCATGGGAAAGACGGGCGTGCGCAGAATGCACAAATCAGCTTTTGGTGACGGTGGCGCCGAAGGGAAGGAAGGCCAGCTTCATGAGCTTGAAGGCCTGGAGACCCAAGGGAATACCGATGATGGTGATGCAGCAGAGGATACCCGAGCAGAGGTAGCCGAGGGCCATTTCCCAACCCACCAGCACAGCCCAGATGATGTTGGCAATGGGGCGCTTGTCGAAGTTGCAGGTGACCTTTTTGCCGAAGGGGGCGAAGGTGAGCTTAGCGGCCTTGAAGCACTGGGTGCCCAAGGGGATTCCAATGATGGTGATGCAGAGCAGCAGACCCAGCAGAGCCCAGCCCAGACCCAGCCAGAGTCCGCCGAAAATGAACCAGATGATGTTGGCGATGAGTTTCATAACCTACCTCCTGAATGTGGTACTGAAAGGATAGCATAAAATTTGACCTTTGTCAAGCCCCTGCGGGCTTTTTCAACCAAAGCCCTTGCCAAACACCCCGCTTTGTGCTATAATGGGGAAAAGAAACTGCCATACGAGGTACCGATCATGAAGATTTCCGAGCTGTTGGCCCGCGACGGGCTGTCCCTGTCCTTTGAGGTGTTCCCTCCCAAGACCGATACCGCCTTTGCGTCGGTGAAGGCCGCCACCGAGGAGATCGCCGACCTCCATCCCGCCTTCGTCAGTGTCACCTACGGCGCGGGAGGCGGTACCAGCCAATACACGCTGGAGATTGCCAAGACCATCAAGCAGGCTCACGGCGTGCCCACCCTCGCCCACCTCACCTGCGTGTCCTCCACCCGCGAGACGGTGCGCGCTCGCATCGAGGATATGAAGGCCGCGGGCATCGAGAACGTCATGGCTCTCCGCGGCGACATCCCCGCCGATATGCAGGGAGCGGATCGGTCAAATTGGCCCTACCGCTACGCCGTTGATCTTGTTCGTGAGCTGAAGGAGTGCGGCGCGGATTTTTGCATCGGCGGCGCGTGCTACCCCGAGGTGCATCCCGAGTCAGCCCACCAGAAGGAGGATATCCGCTACCTCAAAGAGAAGGTGGACGCGGGGGTGGAATTCCTCACCACCCAGATGTTCTTCGACAACAACCTCCTCTACAACTTCCTCTACAAGATCCGCGAGGCGGGCATCACCGTCCCCGTGGTGCCCGGCATCATGCCCATCACGGCAGGGAATCAGGTCGCCCGCGCCATCCAGCTCTCGGGATCCTTCATGCCCCGCCGATTCGTGTCGCTGGTGGACAAGTTCGGGTCGAATCCCGCCGCCATGAAGCAGGCGGGCATCGCTTACGCCACGGATCAGATCATTGATCTGTACGCGAATGGGGTGAAGAACGTCCACGTGTATACTATGAATAAGCCCGACGTGGCGAGAAAGATATTGGAGAATCTTTCGGAGATTTTGGGATGAATACGAAATGGTACGAAAAGGTTTTGACCGTCCTGCTCATTGTGATCGTTTCCCCCCTCATCATCCTGATCTTATTGCTGGCCTGTCCCTTCCTCGCCCATGAATACCGCAGATCGAAAAAGGCGTACTACAAGTCCCCCTACTACGCGGCTTTCAAAAAGAAGTTCACCATGGGCATCACCAACGATCCCATTTACCGCGTCTACAACGGGGCGGCGGCGCGGGATCTGCCCGTTCGGTTCCCCGATAACATGGATGACAGGATCGACGGCCTTTCCTATTTCTTCTACGGGGATACGGTGTACCTGCTCCCGAATTTCGAGCAGATGGGACTGTCCGAGGACGGCCGCGCCGTGTGGCAGGTCAACAACGACGGGGATTGGATGGATTTTGATGAGGGCTATGCCGCTACGCGGGTACAGGCTATGTATCCGGATTTGACCGTCAAGTTTTTGGTGGAGCGGCGTATGATCACCGTCTGTGACCTCACCGAGACACCGCCTCCCGCCTGTGTGTTCGTGACCCAAAGCTACGAGACCGCCTTTGAGAATGAGGATTCCGCCCTGAAAATGCGCATTCCCCAGAGCGCCGAGGATCTGTACGGTATGATGCGACAGAACCCCGATCTCTGCGGCGAGTTTGACCTGACCGAGGATGGGGAGGGCATCCGTTGGCGTATCCGCGAGGATATCCAAATTACCCTTGAAGTCGATCCGCACGACTGCTACATCGGCGTGGAAAAGCTCTTGTTTGGCAAAATCGAAAGCGGGATCACCCACTGGCATCCCACCGAGTATGAGATCTACGATGAGGTCTGCAGGATCGGCAAACGGGGCAACGTGCTCGTCCTCCGCGCAAGAGCGGGGAGCGGCGCGGTGCTGTACAGCGGGAGCCGCGACGAGTGTCCCTATAAGCCCGATAAGAGGGTTTTGTTCGGGAAGTATTATTATATCGAGGCGCAATGAAAAAGTAAATCTGCAAAGGAGCCGGAGCAGCATGAGCAAATACGACAAACTCAAACAGAAGAATACCGTTCAACGAGCCGCCGAGAAGCCCAAGTTGGATCTGGCTGTCCGCGCCTCCGAGGAAATGGCGCAGGATACCTGCAGAACGGCGGAGGTCTACCGCAACGCGGGGGAGATTCTGGATGATATTGACGCGCGGTTTGAAGAGGCGACGGGGCTGAGTGGAACGGATGTTGCTTTCTTGATGCTTGCGACGGCGTTGCAGGTTGCTAGACAATACGTGCTTTCTAATGAGAAGTTCCGTCTTGATGCCAATCAAGGGGATAAACTTATGGAAAAAGTAACTCCTCCGCAATGGCATGAGATTTTGTTGGATAGCGTTCCCTATGATGCAACACGGAAAGGAATACATGTTGATAAAACAGGCCTTTCGGGAACAACTCATAGATATCGAACATTGGGACATGATCCGGTATTGGGATGGATATTTGGAACAGCAAATATTATGACCAGATCCCTAACCAAGTCTGAAATCCCATTTGAAACATACCAAGTGAAAAACATGGAAATCATTCGACATTATCCCAATGGTGTGGGCGGTATGTTGGAGAAAGCATGTGAATATTCGCTTAATGACCCTAAATTATTGGCTGTATCAGTAGCAAGACAAGCTATCCATTTTGGAAGTGATTATTTTACAAAGCAAGGGCTTCCAATTCCTTTGGTGTCAACTCTTAATAATGATTTAGCCAAGGAGTTGATGACAAAATTCCACATTGATATGTATGGCATTGTGCGTGGTATGGCGTTGGCTACTTTTGTGAATCATTTGATATCTATCATGCACCAATTACTCTATACTGGGACAACGGAAACGGATAGACGGTTGTATGAAGTGAGGACACGAAAAATTCTATCCATATCCAATTTGATTGCGTCTACAAGTAATGTGATAGTAGTCGCCGCTAATGTGATATGGGGAGATAAATCTATGGTTTCAAAACTTGATGTTGGCGGTATAATTGTCACACTACACCGCCTAATTTCCGACACCCAATTCATCCGCCAAGTAAAATCCGAATTCCTTGAAAAAGAATGGCAAAACGCTGTCCTTGGTGAAGAGTACAGCTTTTTGGAGGAGGCCAAAAAATATGAGTCGTGAAGACCTGAAAAAAGGTATTGAAATACAGGCGCGGGTCGATGCCGCGAAAATGGATAAGGTAGCCGAGGGGCTGGAAGCACAGACCGCCGTTCTGAAAAGCATTGAGGAGGGGCAGGGCGAGCTTCGCGATACTATGGATATCGTGTTGGATGATATGTCCGCCGCTGAGGCTAAGGCTCTGTACGGATTGGATCGCCGTAAGCTCCCCTGTGAGCTGGACGTGACCGAGCGGAGAGTGCTTTGTGCCGCCGTATATACTTTGCTCAGCTCCCACGGTCAGGACGGGGAGCTCCAGCGGCAATTTTATGCCCATTTGGAGCAGCATTTGGGGGTCTCTGAGCGCGTTTTGAATTTTGATTTGGCGGTTTTGGAGCAGATCGACAGTCACACCGACCGCCTTGTGATTTTGAAGGTGATCTGCGCGTTCCTGTTCTTGGGGGACAATTCCTTTGACTTTTTGAAGCAGAAGGAGAAATTCAGCTGGCTGTATGATTTCTGCTTTGTGAAGGATATCTCTGCCGTTTGCGCCGAGATCACGGAGGAATATGCCGTACTGGGTGCAAGCGGGATCGCAGAGCGGTACCTATCGGCTACCCGTGCGGAGGAAACGGAAGGGGAGGCCGAATGGGTTGCTCTGCCCGAAGCGGAGGAGGATAGCGGCTTTGAGCGATTGGCCGAGATTATTCGCGCTTACACGAATACGGGACTCGATCTGGGAGAGCCTGTGGAGCTTACCGAGGATGAATTCCGGTTCGTTCTGGAAACTTTTCCACATGCCGTGGCATATGACACGCTGATTGCGGCCACCAAAATTGCCAATGGATATTTCCTGTTTACCACCTACGCTCTGTACCTCAAGGACAGCGGTTTTTTGAAGGGAAAATATGTCTGCGTCCCTTACGGGAGCATTTGGTATGATCAGCTCTCGTCGGCATCCGGGAGAAAACGGGGAACCCGTAAGCTGGAGATCCCTTATTTGGGACAGGACGGAAGCGCACGTTCGGTGACTGTAGACAATACCGCCGTGGAAGAGGAAAAGCTTTTGGAAATGCTTCTGCGCATAGGTGAGGAACAGCCGCCTGTTGCCGTGACGGACACGGTGATCCCTCTGGATGAGCAAGCTGAGGAAGTACGGGAAGCCTTTCTGTCTCTTTTGATCTACGTACTGAAAAGCGAGGGCATGTCCCTTTTGGATGCGTACGTTCTGGCCGAGAAATGGCAAATGACCGAGGCATGGGGATCTGTCGCCCATTCCATCGAGGATGAGTCCGCATACACCGCAATGGTCGATTCCTTCATCTATATGGTTCCGTATCCCTCTGCCAGAATCGTGGCACAGATGGCTATGGAGCGGATCATCAGCGTGGTCTGCCATAACAATTTCGTCATGGGGAAGAAGATGACAACGCTTTCGTTCTCCGCTGAGCGGTTGATCCGTGCGTTGGACGTGTTCCATATCACCGACGAGACCTTCAACGTTTTCTTGAAACGAGCTCCCAAAAACAGCAAGGAGTTGACTGTTGAGGAATATACGGCTTTGAAGGAGCGTGTGCAAGCGAGAGCTGTGCCGTATGGAGATTCCATCGTGCATGGTGTGGATACGATTTTGTACAGCATTCAAACCCGCTTAGAGCATCGCGCACGCAAAAATATGGAAAAGGCTGAGCAGAAAGTGGCCACCGCGGCTGATTCGGTGATCGGCAAAGTGGAGGAAGGTGCGAAAAAAACCTTTAAGAAAATTTCCGGGGCGACAAAAGGGATTCCCGAGAGTTTACCCGTGGGCTTTTCCGCGTTCCTGCAATCCAACCTCGTCATCCTCGACGGCGGCATGGGCACCCTCCTCCAAAAGACAGGCCTTGCTCCCGGGGAACTGCCCGAGCGGTGGAACCTCACCCACGCCGACGAGGTGACCGCCATCCACCGCGCCTACTTTGACGCGGGGTCTAACGTGGTCAACACCAACACCTTCGGGGCGAACATCCTCAAGTTTTCCACAGAAGAGCTGGACGACATCATCCGCGCCGCCGTGGAGAACACCCGCACCGCCGCCGCGCAGTCGGTGGGCACGCAGGAAAAGTTCGTCGCACTGGATATCGGCCCCACGGGGAAGCTCTTAAAACCCCTCGGTGACTTCGACTTCGAGGACGCTGTATCCGTCTTTTCCGAGACGGTGAAGCTGGGCGTGAAATACGGTGTAGATCTCATCACCATCGAGACCATGAACGACAGCTATGAGACCAAGGCCGCCCTGCTGGCCGCCAAGGAAAATTCCGACCTCCCCGTGCTGGTCTCCTGCGCCTTTGGCGAGGACGGCAAGCTCATGACGGGAGCCTCCCCCGCCGCCATGGTGGCCATGCTGGAGGGCATGGGGGCGGATGCCATCGGTGTCAACTGCTCCCTCGGCCCCAAGGCTCTTGCCCCCGTGGTCAGAGAGTACCTGCGCCTGTCCTCTGTCCCCGTCCTGCTGAAGCCTAACGCGGGACTGCCCACCGTGGTGGAGGGCGAGACGGTGTACAACGTCGCCCCCGCCGAGTTCGCCCGTGAGGTGGCGGCTCTCATCCATGACGGTGTCCGCGTGGCGGGCGGGTGCTGCGGCACTACCCCCGACTATATCAAAGCCCTCACCGCCGAGATCAAGGCGCAGGGTCTTATCGCCGTCCCCATCACTCCCAAGCGGGACACCGTGGTGTCCTCCTACACCCACGCCGTTACCTTCGGGGACGACCCCGCCCTCATCGGCGAGCGCATCAACCCCACGGGCAAAAAGCGCTTCAAGCAGGCACTCATGGAGCATGATATCGGTTACATCCTCTCCGAGGGCATTCGTCAGGAGGAGGCGGGCGCGGACATTCTGGACGTGAACGTGGGTCTTCCCGAGATCAACGAGGTGGAGCTTCTGACCGAGGCCGTCTGTGAATTGCAGGCCGTTACCGATCTCCCCTTGCAGATCGACACCTCCGACCCCGTGGCCATGGAGGCCGCCCTCCGCCGCTACAACGGTAAGGCCATGATCAATTCCGTCAACGGCAAGGAGGAATCCCTCAAAGCCGTTCTGCCGTTGGTCAAGAAGTACGGCGGCGTGGTGGTGGCGCTGACGCTGGACGAGAACGGCATCCCCGACACCGCCGAGGGGCGGGTACAGATCGCCCGCCGTATTCTTTCGGCCGCCGCCGAGTACGGCATCGACAAGAAGGATATCATCTTCGACACGCTGGCTATGACGGTCAGCGCGTCCCCCAACGCCGCCAACGTCACGCTGGAAGCTCTGTCCCGCATCCGCCATGAGCTGGGCTGTCACACCTCTCTGGGCGTGTCCAACATCTCCTTCGGTCTCCCCGCCCGCGATGCCATCAACGGCACCTTCTTCGCCATGGCGTTGACCTCGGGACTTTCCGCCGCCATCATGAATCCCCATTCCCCCGACATGATGCGCACCTACCATACCTACCGCGCCCTGAAGGGTCTGGACGAGAGCTTTGCAGGCTATATCCGCTACGCCGAGACCCTCCCCGCATCCGCCCCCGCCGCGGGGCAGGGAAGCGTACCCGCGGGCGGGGCTTCCGCCAAAAAGGCCACCGCCGAAGGGGCGACTCCTCTGCAAAAGGCCATCGTCAAGGGACTGAAGGAGCAGGCCGCCGCCCTCACCGCCGAGGCGTTGACCGCCACCCCCGCTCTGACCGTGGTGCAGGCCGAGATCATCCCCGCGCTGGATATCGTGGGGCAGGGCTTTGAGAAAAAGACCACCTACCTCCCCCAGCTCCTCATGGCCGCCGAGGCCGCCAAGGCCGCCTTTGAGATCATCAAGTCCACCATGACCGTCGAAACCGCCGCTTCGACCGAGGCTAAAATGCCCATCGTGCTGGCCACCGTCAAGGGAGACATCCACGACATCGGCAAGAATATCGTAAAGCTCCTTTTGGAGAACTACGGCTACCCCGTCACCGACCTTGGCCGCGACGTGTCCCCCGAGGCCGTGGTGGAGGCCGCCGTGAGACTCCACGCCCCCCTTGTGGGTCTGTCTGCCCTCATGACCACCACCGTCCCCGCCATGGAGGAGACCATTAAGGCTCTCCGCAAGGACGCCCCGTGGTGCAAGATCGTGGTGGGAGGTGCTGTGCTGACCCCCGACTACGCCGCCGAGATCGGCGCGGACAAGTATGCCGCCGATGCTATGGAGACGGTGAGGTATGCCGAGGAACTTTCCAACAGCCTGTAAGGTATGACACAAGCAATAACCGCATCCCGTGGAAAAGACCCGTGGGGTGCGGTTTTATCATTACAAATGAATATAGCGAATGTTTTTGTTCTTTTGGCGGGCATAACGGATGGTATTCCACGTGCCGCCTTTTTCTGTGCCGTTCCAGATCGCCAGAACCAGATCTGCTTTGTCCACCATGAACATATTGCGTTTTTGCATACATCCCCGATGGTAGGCGGGAGATACTTCCTGCACAGAATCGCATTGCTCAAGAACAGAGGCACGCTCTTGTGAGGTTATACGGATGTGTCTTGCGGCTCGGATTGGGTAAGGAAGTGCGGCTTCTAATCGAATGTGAGGGTTGTTTTGCTTGTGTTGAAGAACAAGATGGGAAAAATCAAGATCGGCTCCCTCGGCCATTCCTGTAATGAAATGGTTGTAACCTGTTTGAATGAGTTCTTCGATGATTTGAGACAGTGTTTCCATATACTCCATATAGTTCGGATCGGTTTCGATTCTGGCGAAAGGAAATCCATCGGGGCGATGCCCGGTAACGCAACAGATCATATTTTTTACCTCGTTTCCTAAAAGTTGACCAATATCACGGACAATCTTCTTGCTTATTATAGCATACAATAAAGAAAATTGCAACCAATACTGGTCAAAAAGAGAGGAATATTGAGCATGGAACAGAAACTCCGCCGTGATCGCTGTATCGGAGACAACCTCCGCGCTCTCCGGGATCGGCACGGTATCTCCCAAGAAAAACTCTGCGCCGAGCTACAGCTCCGCGGGTGCGATATTGCCCGTAGCTGCTACGCCAAGTACGAGGCGGGGGAGCTGAACGTCCGCATCAGTGTACTGATTGAGCTGAAAAAGATCTATGGGTGTACCTATGAGGAATTCTTTGAGGGTTTGGATGTTCATTGTGAATAACGCGAAAACCCCATCCCATGGGAAATCCCGTGAGATGCGTTATGGCTTGCCGTTGTCCCGCGCAGGCAAGTCCCCCAAGGAGAACGAATCCACAGACGACTGCGACATTCCCGCCAACAAAGCGGCATAAAATTCGACCCGCCAAGGCCTGTAAGGTGGCTTTGGCGGGTCATTTGTATGCACCGATCGTATCAGGGCACGTAGTTATAATGAATCGTCATATACTTCATCGCACTGGGAAGCTCGATGCGGATCTGCTTCCATTCCTCCTCGCTGCCCGCGTAGTGGATCTCCGTCAGGCCTGTTCCCGAGCCGGGAATTCCGCCGTGTTGGATCTCTGTGAGGCTGCGGGGGAGAATGAGGGTGGTCAGACGGGCGCAGTAAGAGAAAGCACTTGACCCAAGGACGGCCACGCCCTCCGAGAGGGTGACAGAGGTCACACCGCAAGATTCAAACGCGTTCTTTTCAATGATTTTGACGCTGCCGGGGATGACCATCGAGGTTATTTTGTAGCAATCCTCGAAAGCGTAGCTCCCGATGCTCGCCACGCTGTCGGGAATGTGAATATCGGCCAGCGCCTTGCATCCGGAAAATGCGGAATCGGGGATCTCCTGCAAATGGTTCGAGAGGGTGGCGGAGGTCATGCGGACGCAATCCTTGAATACCCCTTCGCCCATAGTCAGCACGCTGTCGGGGAGGGTGACCGAGGACAAATAGTAGGCATACGCAAAGGCATACGCGCCTATGGAGGTCACGGTGTCGGGGATGCGGATGGAGGTAATGCCGCATTCGTAGAAGGTATCATGCTGAATCGTGGTCACGCCGTCGGGAATGGCCAGCGAGGTCAGCTTGGAGCATTTATTAAAGGCGTAGGAGCCGATGGTTCGCACGTTGTCGGGAATGTTGATGGTGATCAGCTCAGTGCAGTTGGAAAAGGCGCTGACATCGATTTCGGTCACCCCATCGGGGAGGTGGATGGCGGTGATCTGCTTGCAACCTCGGAACGCACCTTCGGCAATGCGGGTCACAAGGGGCGGGATCGACAGCTCGCCTCGGATGTGGCTGTTCGCAAAGGCAAAATCGTTGATGTGGGCGATGCTGTCGGGCAGATTGATCTCATAGAGCTTCTTACAGTCATAGAAGGCCCGACTTGCAATAAGAACCGTGTCCTCGTGGATCTCGCAGGTATAGATATTCTTGTCCGAGGCCTTGATGAGCGCCAGATAGGGGTTGCTTGCGCTGCCGAGGTAGAGGGCGTTATCGTGGGCGTTGTATTGCAGCTTGGAGCATCCCTCGAAGGCAGTATAATGGATATCCTTGATGCCGTCCGGCAGGATGACCGTGGTCAGATTCTTACAGTCCTTGAAGATATCCTCTCCGAGGTAGGTCACCCCCTCGGGAATGGTCACCGAGGACATAAATTTGCAGTTCGAGAACGCCGTCGAGGAGATGGCCTTGGTGTCGGGGTGCATGTCTCGGACGGTGATGGTTCGGATCAGGGCGACGTAGGGATTTTCCTTGTTCCCGAGATAGTCTGCGGTGCTGTTGACGTTGTATTCCAGCGCGGAACAGCCCCAAAAGGCGTTGTCGGCCAGGAATTCAAGGCTGTCGGGCAGGGATACGGAGGTAAGCGAGGTGCAGTCTCGGAAAGCGGAATAGTCAATGTACGTCACGCCGTCGGGAACGATCACCGAGGTCAGCTCCGTGCATTTGGAAAACGCGGAACCGTTAATAGCTGTCACAGGCATTCCCTCGTGGTTGGGCGGGATCACCAACACGGTATCCTTGCAGTCACCCATACCGCTGACATGGCAGGTTCCGTCGGGCTGTGTTTCGAATGCAAGCCCCTCGGAATAGACAAGCGGCGCTTCGGTCTCGGTCTCGCTGTCCGAGGTGTTCTCGGCGTCGGTATCCTCAGAGGTGGCTGTGGTCTCTTCGGTATCGGCGGGGGGAGCAAAGGGATTCAGACCTCCCATGGTGATAAAGGCGACGACCAGACCTACCGTCAGGACTCCCGAAAGGGCGGCGGCGATGGAGCCAAAAATCAGCAGGGGCACCTTGCGCTTGGAGCGCGGTGGCTTTGCGGCAATGGCAAGGGGAGGCGGCATACTGCCCAGAATGAATTTTTCGTCGATATCCGTCATTTTTTCGGCGATCAGAAGCGGCTTCATAAGCGGTACCCCCTTTCGTTCAGGAATGCGCGGAGCTTTTCACGGGTGCGGAACAGGCGGCTGGCAAGCGTATTGGCCGGTATACCGTGGATCTCGGACAGCTCCTTGACCGAGATATTGTGCCAGTAGCGGCCGCAGAAAAGCTTCCACTCAGCCTCGGGCAGGCTCTCAAGGAACTCATTGAGGAGGGCGGGCAACTCCCCTGCCTCCTCGTCCCGCATGGGGATGCACTCGGAAAGCTCCTCCAGGGAGAGGTCAAAATCCTTATTGCGCTTGGCGGCATGGTTGTATTCCAGCCGCTTCAGGGAAAGATTGCGGATGATCTTGGCCAGAAAGGCGCGGAGAGAACGGGGGCGCGTCGGAGGGATGGCGTTCCACGTACTGATATAGGTGTCGCTGAGGCACTCCTCGGCGTCGAGGCGATCCTCCAGAATGCCCAGCGAGATCCGCATACAGAATCCCCCGTAATGGCGGTCGGTCTCGGTTATGGCTTGCTCGTCCCGAGCAAAGTAGAGGTCAATGATGCGGCTGTCGGATTGCTGTTCGTCCATGACTTTGCTTGTCTCCTTTCGAGTGGTTGGTAAGGCCTTCACCTATATAGACCGATTTTTTGAGGTAATATTTCAGCTCTGCTTGTATTTTTGAAAAATATTCTCATGCAGGGACGAATTTGATCCCAATTCGAAAGGCACCCCGTGTGGAGTGCCCTTCTTTGTCATGTGGTTATCGCAAACACTTACTTAACCGCCTCCGCGATCAGCTCATCCACCTTGGCGCGGATGGCCAGCATCATATCCGAGGAGCGGGCGCAACGGGAGAACTTGATCTCCTGCCCGAAGACTGCCTCGATCTCGGCGATGACGCGCTCCTTGCCGTAGAAGGACTCGCAGAGCTTCATGGCGCGGCAGTCCTCCAGCGCCTCGTGGAACTGGATGATGCGGACAGACTCGTAGGCGGTGCCGTCCTGAGCGGGGTAGACCGAGAAGGGATCGCCCGCGGGCACCCAGTACTCGCCGCTGACGTCGGCGTAGGGGTTGATGCTGTCCACCGAGCTCATATTGTTGTAGAAGTTATAGCCCCACTGGAGGAAGCCCGCGATGTCGAACTTATAGAACTGCATACCGATGGAGCGGGTGCGCCAGCCGGGCATGGCCAGCAGGCGGTTGGACACGTCCACGCACTGACCGCAGCAGTAGTAGGTCCAGAGGTTGGGGACACCGCCCGCGATGAAGGGCTCAATGCTGTTGTTGGAGGGGATGGGGGTGGTGACCACGCCCTCGCAGTAGAACTCGTACTCCGAAAGGGCGTCCATGATGGTGTAGCCCTCCAGCAGATCGGCCACCACGGCCTTGGACTTCTTGTACTGCTCCAGCTGATTGATGTTGGGCTCGTCGGAGATGTGGAACAGGCAACGCTGATCGTCGCCACGGGCTTTCATATGGGCAAGGAACGCCGTCAGCATGGCCCGCAGGAAGGGCGGGTACTCCTCGCCGGTAGCGTCGGTGTCCCAGCCGAAGATGCGCTTGTATTCACCATCCACAGTCGCCATCACCTTGGGTGCATGACCCGCGCCCCACTGGGTGAAGAGGTGGGAGATCTCAAAGAACTCAATGCCCACGCGGTCGCACATGTCGATCCAGCGATCCAGCTTGTCAAAGCCGAAGCTGTACTCACCATTTGTGACGGTAATATCCAGCAGCTGGGTGGTGGTGCGCTCGCCGCCCACGGCGGTATCCAGAGCGGGGGTGAACAGGGGGGTCAGCAGGAGGTTGATGCCGTTTTCCCGGGCGGTGCGGGCGAAGTTCTCCACGATCTCCCAGTGCCGCTCCGACCATGCCTCGCAGTGGTAGTAGTTGGCCAGGCAGTCACAGTGGAACCACTGGGTGACCTTCATGTCCTGGGGAGGTAGCTCGGCGTTCAGAACCTCGATGGTGAGGGTCTCGGAGGCCAGGGCTTCCTCGCCCGCCATGAGGCTGACGGTGACGGTATAGGAGCCTGCGGGGACGTTCCCCTTGGGATCGAACTGGATCCAGACGGCGCGGAGCTGATTCTTCATGACCGAGATCACACCGCCGTAGTGGAGGGGCTGGAGCCAATCGGGGTAGAGGCCGGGCTCCTTGGAGATATAGTTGCTGTCCTCAATTTCGGGGTAGATGGGGTAGGCCACGGGCACCAGCTCCACGGTGCGGGCGTTCACGTACTCGGCGGGGAGACCCTCGATTTTGAGGGCGAGCATAGCGCGGTGGGGGGTGTCGTAGCCCACCAGCGTGTGAAGCAGTTGGAAGGAGAGCCGCTGGTTCTTCATCATGCGGATGAAGGACAGGGGACGGTAGTCCTCGATACGGCTGTTCAGAAAGGGCTTTTCCAGGGAGGAGACCAGCTTGGTTTTCAACATGGGGGGACTTCCTTTCGGCGGCGGGGCCGCGGGGATTTGGGTGGTTTCAGTATAGCATATTTTGGGGGAGAAGTCAAGGGAAACCGCCGAACTGAACGAAAAAAAGCCGCGCCCATACGGACGCGGCGGGAAAAGCGGATGTGTATGTGAAGGGATCACTCCCCCTCAAAGACCATCTGCTCCTCCATGAGGGCGCGATCCTCCTTGAATGTGAACCAGACCTGCTTCCATTGCGCCTTGGTGCCTGCATAACGGAATACCACGTTCTCGGGAAACTCATTCATATTGCCCACAAAAAAGGACAGGGATTCGGGCAGATAGACTGTTTTCAAGGCGGTGCATCCCGCGAAGGGATTAGCACCAATGTTGACGAGGAAGGGCAGATCGACGGTCTCCAGCGCGGTACAGCCGCGGAATGCCTCGTTGCCTACGGACATGTTCACACCGGTATCGGGGGCCGTGATGGAACGGATGGTGGTGTTGCCCGCGAAAGCGGTGCCGCTGATGAAGGCTACCTCTGCGGGAATGACCACGTCGCCCCCCTCGCCGTTATAGGCCAGCAGGCTTTGGCCTTGGATGACGAATTCCTCGGTGCGGGATGCCAGCCAGGGCGTACCGCTGAAGCAGTAATCCATGCAGACGACCTTCTCATGGAGACGGACGTCGGTGAGCTTGGGGCAGTTTTCAAAGCAATGACTCAGGAAGACGACCTTTTTGTCTCCCTCGACCGTGACTCGTTCCAAGGACGTGCAGTCCGCAAAGGATCCGGAGTCTACGCCGCAGATACTGGCGGGCAGGATCACTTCGGTGATGGTAGTGTTGCCCTTAAAGGCCCTACTTGCGATTGTGGTCACGGGATGCCCCGAAGGATCCTTGGGTGGGATACGCAGGATGGTGTCGGTAGCCGTGCCCATACCGATCAGAGTGGCCTCACCGTAAGACTCCACGCGGAACTCCAATCCTTCGGTGTAGACGGGGGTAGGC
>JAZOOM010000304.1:0-8728 GCA_045655025.1 Eubacteriales bacterium
ATGCTTTTTAAAAGTTTTTGGAGTTCTTAGAACCTTTTTTCAAAAAGGTTCTAAGCCGCCGGAGGCCGTGCCCCTTCGCACCGATAAACAGCAATTTACCTCATTCCCCAAAAAGTAAAAGAGAGAACACAGCCACACAGCCGTGTTCTCTCTTTTGCTTTGTATGAAAGATCCGAATGCGGATCAGCTCTTCTTGTGCCTTTCCCGATGGTGGGTGTTGAGCACACGGGCAGTCTTGCCCTCGGGCTTCTCGGTGATGTCGCCGGCCTTGGTCAGTGCCCACTTGGTCATCATGGGGCCAAAGATCTCGTAGATCAGCACGCCGAAGAGAATAACGAAGCGCACCGTGTTGCCGATGGTACTGCCGCCGAAGACGCTGTCCGCGTTGACGGTGGACACCATACCCAGCGCCACACCCGCCTGAGGCAGGAGGGTAATACCCAAATACTTGACGGTGTTCTCGTCGCACTTCATGAGCTTGGCACTGCCATAGGAGCCGACGATCTTACCGATGGAACGGAAGAGGATGTAGATCACGCCGATGAGGATAAAGATGGGCTCCTTGAAGACCGTCAGATCCAGGCTGGCGCCGCTGATGACGAAGAACAGCACGAAGAGGGGCTTTGTCCACTTCTCGGTTCTCTGCATCATTTCCTCGGAGGTCTTACAGACGTTGCAGAAGACGGTACCCAGCATCATGCAGGTCAGCAGAGAGGAGAAGCCGATGTGAATGCCGCCCACCTCAAAGTGAAGCATGGCCAGAGCCACGGTCAGGAACACGAAGGTGATCATGAGGGTAAGACGGTTGGAGTTGGAGTGGAAGGCGCGCTCCACGGCGGACAGGATGAAGCCCAGAACAGCGCCCAGCACCAGCGACAGGATGATCTCCAGCATGGGCTCCACCAGCACGGAGACCACGTTCAGCTCGCCGCCGTGGAGAGCCTTGGCCACGCCCATGGAAACGGCAAAGAGAATGAGACCCACGGCATCGTCCAACGCGACGATGGGCAGAAGCAGGTCGGTCAGAGGGCCCTTGGCCTTGTACTGGCGCACCACCATGAGGGTGGCGGCGGGAGCAGTGGCCGAAGCGATGGCGCCCAGCAGAATGCAGGCGGGCAGGGGAAGGTAGTCCACGCCCGTGGTGGCAATGAGGAGGAAATGCACGCCCACAAGGACGGCATCCACCACAAGGGTGGCAACCACAGCCTGAAAGATACCGATGACGGTGGCCTTCTTACCCGTATGCTTGAGATCCTTGAGACGGAACTCGTTACCGATATCGAAGGCGATGAAGCCCAGAGCGATATCCGAGATGATGGTGAAACTGCCGACAGGGGCCACACCGTCGTTGAAGCCGAAGCTGAAACCGCCGATGACGAAGCGGCCGATGCAGTAGGTGCCGATGAGCACGCCCGCGATGAGGTAAGCCGTGACGTCGGGGAGATGGAGCCGCTTGAGCGCGCGGGTCATCATGAGTCCCGCGAACAGGCACACGGCAATGCTGAGAAGAGTCTGAATGGTGGTCATAATACTCCTTGCCCGTATTTTCGGGCGTCGTAATGGTAGAATGTCGGGGCGCGATAAAGGTTTTCAAAACGGTTTTTGAACCGTATATGAATCTATGCGAACAGGGAGCATTATAGCAGAAACCCGCCCCAAAGTCAATGAATAAAACGCCGAATATTCATCAACTTGGGACGGGTATCATGGGTAGTTTGACAAGAGCCTGCTTCAATCGACAAGCATCATAAGACCATAAGCGATCTCCTCGGCGTAGAGCCTGTGCCCCTCACCGTTCGGGTGCCACGGATCGTGGTAAAAGTAGGGGGCGCGGTCCGCCTCGGGCATAGCGGACAGCCGCCTCTCCATAACGGCGTTGCAATCCACCAGCGGCACGTTGGCTTCACCGGCGACCGAGCGCATGGCGTTGACGTAATCGCTGTAGACAGTTCCCTGCCCGCTGATCTGACTGCCTCCGATAGGGGTCACGGTATGCCATACGATACGGGAGGTCAGATTCCGCTGGGCCGTCAGCATACGCCGCAGATCGGCGGCATATTTGAGATGAGACGGTGTCAACAGCCAGTCGTTGATGGTACAGCCCTCAAAGAGGATGGCGTAGGGCTTCAAGGACTCCACGTAGCGAGAGAAATACTCGTCGATAAACTTTCCCACGGGACAAGAGCCGATACCGCAGTTGACCAGCGCGTAAGCACCCGTGTACAGCTCCACGCGATACACCACGATGCTCTCCCCCGCCGTACAGGCCACCGTCAGCCCGGACGTCTCCCCATCGGGGCAAATGAGATGCGCCACCCGCATACGGGTGTTGTAGGTGTCCGTGTCACTTTGCAGGGGGACGGACACAGGCTCACAGCCCTCGGCGGACAGCTCTGCCTCCGCAGGCTCCGCATTGGCCACAAAGAACACCCGCGCCAGCGCAAAGGCCTCGGGAACGGTGAGAGGATTCCCCGCCGTCACGGTGAGTCCCGCGCCCCACTCAAAGTCGGCACATGCCGAGCCCGTCCTGCGGTTCAGCTCCTCCCGCAGAAGGTTGACGTAGCAGGGGGGCGCAAAGGGCAAGGGACGGAGATCCCCACAGCAAACGGAGGGACTCATATGCTTTTCTGCCCCCACACCCTCTCCCCAGGTATGAGAGTCACCAATGACGGGAATGATACGGATACCCACGGACAGCTCCTCCTTACTCGGATACTGAAAAGCCCCCGCAAAAGGCGAGGGGCAGGCGGTCGCTTTTGGATACACAACCACAAATACCATTATAACACATCCCAAAACAAATTGCAATACATTTTCGGCAATTTGTTCTTTTTCTGTTTTATGAACAAAAATATTTTGTTAATTTCGTGCACTTTGGATATTGCAATTTCACGCAAAGTATGCTATACTATAGTCACAACAAAGGAGGTACAGTCCAATGGCAAAGTAAACCATCGGCCTAGGTCGGAAGGGACACGGAAACGCAAAGTGATTCGAGCGAAAAATGCGAAGGTGACGTTCGGATCGGTGAAGTGAATAACCTTTGTAAGGAGTCCTGAAGCCGAAAGCCATTCACCCTCGCCTTTTGATCCGAAGACGCCAACAACCGCCCAAAGCAAACGGTATTCTTGTTAAAGAAAAGTCGATCGACAAATATTGCGGTACTGCACGGATGTGGCAAAAAAGGAGCAAGAGGTAGATTAAGAAACGGAGGATAAACAAATGATGTTAGATACTAAGATCGAATGGAAATGACCCTTGTCTGCGCTTGAGAAACGTGGGCAAGGGTCATTTCTTTTTGTTTTTTTCTATTTCGTATTTACACAACGGAGCATTTGTGGTATAATGATACCATTACCATAATTGCCCCCGCTTGACGTCGGGTTACATAGGAGTTCGTATGCAAGGCTTGTACTATTTTTTGGTCATTACCTCCACGGTTCTCTTCTCCCTCCAGTTCCTCTTCACCCAGCGCTTTCAGCAGATCAACGGAACGGGCATGAAGGCCACTCAGGTCTTCTCCCTGTATAAGAGTCTGGTCATCATCCTCATGATGCTCCTGATCTCGGGCTTCAAGGTGCAATTCTCCTGGTTTTCCCTGGGCATGGCAACCATTTACGCCGTATCCAGCATCACCATGAGCTACTACAGCCTCAAGGCCTTCTCGGTAGCCAACCTGTCGGTCTATTCCGTCTTTTCCATGCTGGGCGGCATGATCCTTCCCTTCTTCCTCGGTGTTCTTTTCTTCGACGAGGGGAACAATCTGGTCTTCAAGATCATCTGCTGTGCCCTCATCGTGGTTGCAGTGCTGCTCAATATCAAGTCGGGCAAGCAGGATAAGAAGGCTCTGTTCTACTATTTCGCCGTATTCGTGCTCAACGGCATGTCGGGTGTGATCTCCAAGCTCCACCAGTCCTCTTCCCTGAATCCCGTAGACAGCACCAGCTTCATGCTTTGGTCCTCCGTCGTCACGGTGGTCATTTCCGCCGCGTGGCTCCTCATCGCCTATCGCGGTATTCCCCTCATCAAGGGCAAGAGTGTCCTCTTCGTCACAGGCTACGGCGTGTTCAACGGTCTGGGCAACCTCTTCCTCCTCATCGCCCTGTCGGGTGAGAACGGTCTTCCCGCCTCCGTGCAATACCCTCTGGTCACGGGCGGCGTCATGGTCTGCTCCACCATCATCAGCACCATCCGCAAGGAAAAGCTGACGGTGCGGGAGTACATCGCCACCGCCATCGCCCTGTTGGCCTCCGTATTCATCGCGCTGTAACCCCCTTCCCTAATCATATTACTGATTTTGCATGCTTTTTTACGCGCCTTTCTGCTTTTACGATACCGTTTCGTATCATAATTGCAGTGCTTATTTGGCCGCAATAAGTCAACCTCAAAGCAAAACCAAAAGTTATGACAGAAAAGCGGCATTTCACCTGGATATACAAGGCTTTTTCATTCTCGTATCAGTTGAAGTTATTCGCATATACCGAACATATAGTAAACATTCTTTACAAAAATCACTTGAAAAAAAGCGAACTTTGTGCTATAATATTGGATACCATATGAAAGAAGATGATCAGACTGTGCTTGCTGATGAGTTCAGTAAAGAGTGAAGATATCAAAAGCAGTTGCGTTTGTATTCCAAGTATGGTATGAGGAAACCACTATAATCAATTACGAGGTGATAGTATGAAACGTTGGATCATTGCGGTTCTTGCCCTTTCCATTCTGCTGTGCATGGCAGCATGCGACCAAACTCCCGAGGTTCCCGAGACTTCCGAGTCCGCTATTACCGAAGCACCCACCGAGGCACCTGCCACCGAAGAAGCCACCACCGAAGCTCCCGCGACTGAAGCTCCCACAGCCGAGGAAACTACCACCGAAGAGCCTACTACCGAAGAGGAAACGACGCAGGAAGTGGAAGAGAATCGCCACCCGACACTGGATGAAGTAAAGTTATACGCTACCACTGTTCTGGAAACAGAAGATATTATGAGGGCTGCCAACAACGAGGAGATGGATTGGAGCGATTTTGGAGGTCTGACGTTGAACGAGGACGGTAGCCTGACCGCACTGTTCCGCCGTGGTGCCGATGACAGATGGGATCCCTACTTTTACCTGATCAGAAAAGACACGCGTGTGGATAATATTCTGGTCATTAAGTACCGCTCCAAGTACGATCAGGGTTTGAATCTGTACATGGGTACAGAGGGACACGTTGCACACGGCAATGGTGACAACGTGGACTCTGCAATCGAAGCCACCGACGGTGAGTGGGCGTACGTGGCGATCGATATGTCGGAGCTTGCCTACTGCTATGATGCCGATGCCGGTCGCTTAGGATATTTGCGCTTCGGTCTGGCGAATACGGCTGAGGAAGGCGACACCGTTGATTTTGGCTTTGTCGCATTTTTCGCTACCATGGACGAGGTCAGTCTGATCATCCCTGACGAATTGTTATCGGAATGATCGAATAAAAAAAGATGTATCAAATTGCCTTTGGCAAATAGAAAATCCGAAAAGCAGGCGCGCAACTCGAGGTGAGTTGCGCGCCTATCTGTTTGATGAAAAGAAAAACCCTACTAATCCGTTCACAGCTCGTTTGGAATTTCGAACGTTCGAATTAGTAAGGTTTGGTCGGAGTGACAGGATTCGAACCTGCGGCATCGTGCTCCCAAAGCACGCGCGCTACCGGACTGCGCCACACCCCGAAATTTTATACCTTATTATAGCAGAAAGCCCCGTTTTTGTCAAGGGGATATACGAAAATGTTTGACCATCAAAAGGAACCACCCACGAATCATCCGTGGGTGGTCATTTTGTAAGTAGGGAGAGTGGATTACTTCTCGGTCTTCAGGTGAACCGCGTGACCGCCGGTAAGGGTGATCATCTTGATGGCCTGGAAGGAGAAGGCTTCTGCCTTAATGATCAGAGGCTTATCCAAGGTACCGGAAGCAAGGACCTTCAGACGGCCGATGTTCGCGCTGACAAGACCCTTTGCCTGCAGGTCGGCCAAGGTTACCACGTCGTTTGCCTGATACACGGGGCTGATCACACCAATGTTGATAACACCCATCTTACCGACACCGCCCATCTCCTCGGTTTCCTCCAGAAGAGTCTCGGCCAGTTTATCCTCCATAAGCTCGTCAACAACGTCCGCGGAGACCTCGTCCAAGGTCTCGATGACCTCGGGGATAATCTCTTCCTCGGGGATCTCTTCGCCCAAAGGAATAAACAGGGGAGCTTCCGCCGCGATCTTATCGTCTTCCTCAACAGGAATCTCTTCCTCGACCGTTTCGACGGCCTCGGAATTGGAATGAGCATGAGTCAGGCTCAGCACGACTACGGAAAGAGCGCCGACCACGACGTTCACCAAAATGAGCCACATCCAATCCTTCATGAAGCCCTCACCCTCAGCTCCCGAAGCCATACCGTTCTCCTCGGCGGCCACGGTGATTGCCATAGTACAGGTCAGAAGAAGCACGGAAAGGAGCACCGAAAGCACTCTGCGAATACCACTTGCTTTCATATTCATAGTATACCTCCTAATTTCACACAGATCTGCACTTACCGACTGCCTGGCAGCCGTCGCACAGCTCCGAAGTGTACCTATATCATACCACGAAAACTCTTTCTTGTCAAGTCTTTCTAAAGAAAAACATCCTCATTAAGCAGCCAAAACAAGAATCTTTTCGGTCTTTCTCTCTCACGCGGGAAAAAAAGCCTGCGCCGTGTCCGAAAAGACACCGAGAACACGCCGCCGTCCCGATTCGGGTGGGTCGATGCGTCCGCGCGGGGATACGGTCACGTCAAAATCAGGCGTTCCGCTCCTCGGGGGGCAGTGCCATTTCCCGCAGCTGATGCAGGCAATCCGCGCACAGCAGCTTCTCCTTGAAGGAGATCAGCTCTCCCGCGTTCTCCTTACAGAACACGCAGGTCTCCTGATGCTTCTTCAAAATGATATAGTCCTCGCCGGCGATCATTTCCACCTTGTCGCGAGCCTGAATGTCCAGATGCTCGCGCAGCTCCTTGGGAAATCCCAAGCGTCCCAGCTCATCCACGGTACGGCAGATCCCATGTTGATCGCTCACGTTGATTTTTTTCATAATTCGGTACTCCTTGCTGTCGAAAACAACGCGCAACGGCAGCCGTTTTCGACGTAATGAATGTTTCCTCCACATTATACCTCATGTATCGGCGTTTGTCAAGATGAAATCCTATTTTTTTACAAATTTTTACCAATTAGCAGGAAACGCTTTTTCCATCCACTCGATTAAACGGACAGAACGGGGGCAATACTGTGACCAAACGCTTCGTCGATCCCCGAAGCAACTCACGGGAAAAGGAAGGATACAGGTACATGCTCAGAGGCACGCAAAGGCACATGATCGTGGTGCGGACACGGAACAGCCCCCTATTCGAGGAGGCCTATTTCGTTATGCGCCGAGACGCGGACAGACTGGAGGCGGATCAGCCCGATATGCTGTGGGAGGCGAACCGCATCATAGAGAATTCCTTGCCCGCCTCCCGCGAGGAGCGTCGAGACTCGCTGTGGAGAAGAGCGAAACCGGGACTTTGGTTCCTGCTGGGGAGCCTCTGCGGCGGTGGGACTGTGGGGCTTTTGTGGTGGTTGATCTGAAAGTGCGGCAATATGCCTGTCCGCGGAGCGGTTCCGCCGAGAAAGATGATGAGTTTGAACAAACTTCACCCGGACGGGAAAATCCCTGTTGACAGAACCGCCCTTTTCGTGTATAATATAGGGGATGTTTGTGTTCGGACGTTCCCTGCCGTGTTGGCGGGGAACACAATGCGGAGAATGCGAACGGTGTCGCGCGTCGGGCGGGTCGTGTTGGCTCGGCGCCGATCGGAAGGAGTCCACACCCGACCGATCCCCTTTCGTGACGTGCTCCCATGGCAGTATGTATCTGCGACTCCAGGGAATCCATCAGGCGGATTCCGAACGGGAGTCCTGTTTTTGTGCGCCTGTCTCCGCGATCTTCACAGTACATAACCCGTGCCTCTCTGAGGGACGGTAGATTCGTTATGCCATGGATTCCCAAAGCCATGGCCATCCGTTGCGCGTGCTACTCCCCATAGCGCGGCGGATTCACGCGCAGGGAGAAAATACAGAAAGGAACACGGGTACACATAACTATGAGCGAACCCAATAAGAACAAGAAAAAGTCCGCCCCCCAGCCCGACCGTACCAATCGAGGCAAGGCTCCCCGCACCAAGGGAGGCCACAACAGCGGCGACTTTCGCATCGGCTCCCGAGACATTCTCGCTACCCCGGAGATCCTCTCCCCCACTGAGGAGCCCGTAAGCGGCCGCCGTCGCAAAAACGAGCTATTCACCGAGGAAAAGCCGGTTGCCCCCACCCACAATCGCAAGGGAAAGAAGAAGGCGGAGGATTTCCTCCCCGATTTGGAGAGAACCGACAGGAAGGAACCCAAATCCTCCCGCGGCAAAGGCGACCGCAAGCCCTCTAAGACAGAGAAGGCCGTTGAGGCGGCTCCCACCAAGGCTGCCGTCAAGCCTGCCGAGTCCAAGAAGGCCCCCTCTTCCAAGTCGTCCGGTCGAGGACGGAAGGGCGGCCCCTCCATCGTTACCGCCGAAAATTCCATTGTGGTAGCCGCCGACACCGTAGTGACGGAGTCCCCCAAGGCAGGCCGCAAGACCCCCGCCACCCCCCTGAAGAAGATCCCCGGTGCCAAGCTCCGCGTGATCCCCCTGG
>JAZOOM010000305.1:0-6099 GCA_045655025.1 Eubacteriales bacterium
CACGGAAGAAATGGTGGATTCGGCAACGAAGTCACCCGCGCAACGCTGAATGGCCAGAGCCATGATGCGGCAGGCCTTGTCGTCGGCCTCCTCGCGGTACTGGGCTTCCAGCTCTACGATGCGCTGTGCCTGCTCGTGGCGGATCTCCTCCTCCAAGCCGGCGACCAGCTCGGCCTTAGCCTGCTCGGCGGTATAGCCGGACACCTTCTCCAGGGTGAGCTTCTGCTCCTCCAGAGTGGCGTCGATCTCCTCGCGGACAGCGTCACATTCCTTGAGCTTCTTGTCCAGCTGCTCGTTCTTCTTGTCCAGCTGCTCGCTCTTCTTGTCCAGATTCTCTTCCTTTTTGGAAAGACGAGTCTCGGTGCGGGACACCTCGGCGCGGCGCTCCTTGATTTCCTGCTCCATGTCGTTCTTCTGGCGCATGATCTCTTCCTTGGCGGAGAGCAGAGCTTCCTTCTTCAGGGTCTCAGCCTGCTTTGCGCCCTCGGCGACCAGCTCTTGAGCCTTCTGTTCGGCGGTACCGATCTTGGCCTCAGCCACGTGCTTACGGTACATCAAGCCGCCGAAGCCGCCCAAAGCCAGACACACGATGCCGACGATCACTGTGATCAAAATTTCAATCGGATCCATGTTTATACACCTCCTTTTTCAAAAATAAAATAAAAACCCCGCCTGCACCGTAGGAACAGGCGAGGTCATGTTATATTATACACAAAATCGAGCGGATTGTCAAGTGATTTTATGCCTTTAACGAACTAAAATCGTTTCTTTTTTTCAGTTTTCTCCCACAAGGGAGGCATTCACCTCCACCGATCCCTCGGCACTCGGCTTCAGGCCAGCTCCCGCAGGGTCTCGCAGACGAGACGGTAGGTGCGCTCCACCGAGGGAATGGAGAGCATTTCGCGGGGGGTGTGAATGTCGCGCATATCGGGGCCCACGGAAATGATGTCCATCTCCCCCAGCTTGTCGCAGAGAATGCCGCACTCCAATCCCGCGTGAATGACCTCCACACGGGGCGTGATGCCGTACAGCCGCTCACTCACCGCCGTCCACAGGTCGCGGAGAGGGGAGACGGGGGCGTAGTCCCAGCCGGGGTAGCGGGCGCGGTGGGTGGCATTTTCATCACTGCCCGTGCAGAGCATGGCCAGGGTTTCCAGCTCCCGCTCGGAGTCGTCGAGGTGGCTGCCCGAGGCGGAGCGGGTGGACATGGAGAATTTGACGGCGGTGGGCTTCCCTTCCCCGTCGGTGACGGTCTTGACGATACCGAGGTTGCGGGAGTGTGCCACCAGCCCCTTGACGTGAGCGGACATGGACAGCACGCCGTCGCGGACGAGGGTGAGGAGGGACAGGACGGCGTGGGTGGACTTGTCATCCATGCACAGCGCGGGAGCCTCGGGCAGGATCTCGGCGGTGCAGGTGAAGGACTTATCGGCGGGGATCATGTTGGGCTCCTTGCGAAGGTTCTCGGCTTCCGCCTGAATATCCATGCAGAATCCCTCAGCAAGACCTATACGCGGCATCAACACAACCGCCTCACAGCCCCAGGGGATAGCGTTGTCCTTGCCGCCGCCGTTGATCGAAACCAGCTTGAACAACACACCGCATATGCTTTCCTCAAGGAGCAGTCTGCCCATAGCCTTGATGGCGTTGGTGTGCCCCTCGTGGATCTCCACGCCGGAGTGGCCGCCCGAAAAGCCGTCCAAAGTGATCTTGACAGCCACACCCTCGGCGGGCTCACAGGTCACGGGAACCGTGATATCGGTGCGCATACCGCCCGAGCAGCCCGCGGTGATGACACCCTCGGCCTCGCTATCCAGATTGATCATGGTGCGAGCGGTAGCCTCTGCGGCCACAGGGTCAAAGGCCCACGCGCCCTCCAGTCCCGTCTCCTCGGAGACGGTGAACAAGCACTCGATGGCGGGGTGAGGCTCGGGGGGATTATCCAGAATGGCCAGCATCATGGCCACGGCCACGCCGTCGTCACCGCCCAGAGTGGTGTCGGTGGCGGAGATCCAGCCCAACTCATCCACACGGAGCTTCAGCCCATCGGTAGCGAAATCATGGGTAGAATCGGCGGTCTTCTCCCCTACCATATCGGTATGCCCCTGCATCATCACGGCGGGAGCGGACTCGTGCCCCGCGCTGGCAGGGAGCTTGATGAACATGTTATGGACACTGTCGCGGTAGCAGGAAAGCCCGCGAGCCTTGGCGAATGCCTCGATATAGTCGGCAATCGCCTTCTCGTCTCCCGACACGTGGGGGATGGCGCAGATGTCCTCAAAGAAGGCAAGAACGGAAGCAGGCTCATAGCCGGCCAAAATGCGATGTTCAGACATGGAAAATCTCCTTTATGTAGGCATTGAATTCAAGATACAAGATACGAGATACAAGACAGACCGGCGGCGGTTATCTTGTATCTCAGTTTTTTCATATTTAGAGCAACCGCGCCACCCAATACGCTGCGCCGTCCACCGTCCCCACCAGCGTGCCGTACAGCAGTACGGGTCCCGCCACCGAGAAGATCTTGGCACCCACACCGAGGATCAGGCCCTCACTTTTGGCGTCGATGGCGGTGGAAACCACGGAATTGGCAAAGCCCGTGATGGGAACCACAGTCCCCGCCCCCGCGAATTTGGCGATGCGGTCGAAGACCCCCAGCCCCGTGAGGATGGCGGCGATGAGAACGAGAGTACAGGCAGTCAGCGTTCCTGCGTCTTCCTTTTCCATCCCGCACAGCTTGGTATAGGTATCCGTCAGCCCCTGCCCGAGGGTGCAGATGAGGCCTCCAACCAAAAAGGCACGGAGGCAATCCTTCACAACGGGGGATTTTGGCGCGCGGGCGTCGGCGTATTTTTTGTAGGTTTCTTTGGATAGGTTCATGGCAGTGTTCACTCCCTTTTTGGGAGTAGTGTGCCACAAAGCGGGGGAGATTATGCGAAAAAGATCACCCGATCAGCTCGCTGTACGCCATGTACAAAAGGGGAATCTCATCCCCGGCGATCCCCGAACGAACCGTTCCCGAGCATTCGCCCCAGACGCGGATCATGTCTCCCGGCATGTAGTTGGTCTGCTTCTCCACGCTGTAGTCGCAGAGCAGAATCTTCACGTCACCGCCGTTCAGGTCGGTACAGAGATAGTAGGTCTCCCCGTTTGCCTTGATCTGAGGCCCCACCGTCAGCTCCAGGGTCACGTAGTTCCCCTCATTGTAAGCATCGCGGTGGTAGTCCTCCACGGTCATGGTGTCGCAAAGCTGTACGTACTCGGTACGGGAGATCTTGTCGTTCACAGGGGGCTTCTCAAAAAGACCCCATAAAAGTCCGTTTACAAGCATAATGAGCAGACCACCCAGCACGAACGCGCCCACCACAATGGAGGCGGCGATGAGCTTGGATTTCTTGGAGTGGGGGCTGGTGAAGAACAGGATGACACCGATGATGGGTTGAACGACCATCATAACGGCGATAAACACCCATGAGTGGTACCACGAAATGAACTGCACCCGCCCCGAGGAATTTTTCTTTTTCTTGGGGGGCTTCACCTTGGCGCGGTTCCCCGCCCGCATCTCCTCGGGACAGATCTTGCCGCACAGGGGGCATTCCTCCGAGGCGAAGTAGCATTCGCAATCGGGGCATTTATTCAATTCGGGTCGATCCAACTCGTCGGAATCGAAATAACCTAAGCTACGGCCCATGTTTGGGGTCTCCTTTCTTGCGCGTATCAGCGCATCACTTCTTGGGACTGCCCTCCATAAAGTAAGCCGCCTCCATATCCGCCACGCAAAGCGCCCACGCAAGGGGGAACATCTCCAACGCCTTGCCCACGTTGCCGGGATCCTCGGGGCCCGAGAAGCCCATGTGGTAGCGGATGGCAAAGGCCTCGTCACGGGTCAGACGCATGTAGCCCGAGGCGATGTAGACGGACTTCTCTCCGTGTCCGTAGGGAAGGTTATCCTCAATGGTGTAGTAGGGCTGAGCCTCCCACCTTCCCTGCTCGTTTTTGACGTTGCGGGAGGAGACCTTGTAGAAATTCACCTTGCACAGATCGTGGAGCAGAGCGGCAATGGCGATGCTCTCATTGGAATAGCTGATGCCGTAGACCTCCTTCACCCGAGGACGGTTCAGAATATCCACCAGCGCGTCGTACACGTTGAGGGAGTGCTGGCACAGTCCGCCCTCGTAGTTGCCATGGTAGCGGGTAGAGGCAGGAGCCGTGAAGAAATCCGAGCCTTCAAGGTAGGCCAACAGCTTATCCGAGCCCTCGCGGCTGATGTGGGTTTTATAGATATCGATGAACCGCTGGCGGTTCTCGGCGGCCTGCAGGGCGTAGGGAGAGAGGGAGGGGGTGGGGTCGGACATGGAGTAGGACATGGGATGCTCCTTTCGGGAAGTAGTAGGTTAGAGTGAAAAGTGAAGAAGTGAGGTGCGAAACCCTGCGGGTTTCGTTCACGAGGATGGAACGGGATAACGGATGGAAACGGTTATGCAACCGCCTCGTTCCGTGTTTTGCGCTTCATGAGCTTCTTGTAGAAGTACACGCAGAACAGGAAATGCACGCCGCCCGTGACGATCCAGGAGATGGGGTAGCTGATGTAGAGCGACATGATCTGCCCGGGGAACAGGGGGCAAACGGTGAAGACCCAGATGATGCGGAACACACAGGAGCCGAGGAGGGAGACGATCATGGGCTGCATGGCCTTTCCCATGCCGCGGAGAATGCCGCACCCCACGTCCATAAGTCCGCAGAGGAAGTAGGCGGCGGCGATGACGTTGAGACGGTTCACTCCCGCCTGCACGATGAGATCCAGATTCTCACCCGAGGCGTAGATGAGCAGGAGCTTGTCACCGAACAGGACAAGGCAGGAGCCCAGGAAAAAGCCGATGACGAAGACCATGCACGCACATTGGAAGGCGATCTTCTTGATGCGCTCGTACTTCCCCGCGCCCACGTTCTGACCTACGAAGGTCACGGCGGCCTGGTAGACGGAATTCATGGCAGTGTAGACGAAGCCCTCCAGATTCCCCGCCGCGGTGTTGCCCGCGATGGTGACGGTGGGGTAAGCGTTGACCGCCGACTGGATGATGACGTTGGACAGGGAGAACATACACCCCTGCAGACCCGCGGGGAGGCCGATGGTGATCATACGCATGAGCTTCTGCCGATAGACCTTGAAGCCCGCCAGCCGCAGGGAGGTCTTGGTCTTGCTCATGTAGAGGAGGGTCAGTCCCGCCGCTACGTACTGGGAGGCCGCCGTGGCGATACCCACGCCGATGGCACCCATGTGGAAGCCCAGCACCATGATGAGGTTGAGGATGACGTTGACGATGCCCGCCGCCGTCAGGAAGAACAGGGGGCGCTTGGTGTCGCCGCTCGACCGCAGGATGGCAGCCAGATAGTTGTACACCAGACAGCCGGGCATACCCACGAAGTAAGCGCGCATGTAGGGGACAGCCTCGGCCAGCACGTCCTCGGGGGTATCCATGAGGCGGAGCAGAGGCTCGGCCATAAGGATGCCGAAGATCATGACGGCGATACCGCCGATGATGGAGGAGGTCAGGGCGGTGGAAATGAGCTTATCCACCTCCTCGTACCGCTTGGCACCCAGCTCCTGGGCGGCGATGACACCCGCGCCCACGGCGAGACCGATGAACAGGTTGATGATGAGGTTGATGAGAGCGCCGCAGCTGCCCACGGCGGCCATTGCGGCCTCTCCCGCGAACTTACCCACCACCGCCACGTCGGCGGCGTTGAAGAGAAGCTGGAGGATGCCCGAGGCCATCACGGGGATGGTGAAGCGGATCATTTTGCCGAGGAGAGGACCCTCGGTCATGTTCAGTTTTTCGGAGCGCAATTGTCCGGCCAAAAGTAACGCCTTCTTTCTTATCCTCTCCTCGCGAAGAGGTACATGGATACCTTTTTATTATACTATGGTTTATGCGGAAAGTCAAGAGCTTTTAGGAAATACAAAAGCAAGTGTCTTGGAGAGTTTCAAATTTGGGTTTATCGGGGGAGATTCACGCGCCCGTAAGGGCGCATATCGTACCGCGAGGGTTCCACCCCGAAAGTCGGA
The DNA here is from genome assembly GCA_045655025.1 of Eubacteriales bacterium. Classification (GTDB taxonomy): domain Bacteria; phylum Bacillota; class Clostridia; order Oscillospirales; family CAG-272; genus CAMEON01. The sequence goes on from JAZOOM010000305.1 coordinate 6,068, forward strand.
GGCCAAGCGGTCTTAGGAAGACAACAGGTCAA
>JAZOOM010000306.1:0-5096 GCA_045655025.1 Eubacteriales bacterium
TACTGGGCGGCGTAAGAACGGGGGGGGCAATACAAGGACAAGAGGGAACAGCCGTCGAGGGCACCGTGGCCGATGGACTCCCCCGGGGCGGGGAGGGTGACGGCGGTGAGACTGCGGCAGTTGGCGAAGGCGAACCATCCGACGGTTTTGACGGTGTCGGGGAGGATGACGGAGATCACGGCGGTGCCTCGGAAGGCATCGTCTGCTATGGCGGTGACGGGGTAGCGATCCACGTAGGCGGGGATGGCGACGGTGGGGTCACTTCCCAGATAGGAGAGGATGGTGACGGTTCCGTTTTCTACGATATAGCCGAAGGCGGATTCCGAGGAGGGGGAATCCTCAAGGGGCGGCGGGGAGGGGAGGGTGCCCACAGGGCGGTCTGTATCGGGGACGGGACTTCGGGATTGCTCCAGCAAGGCCTCTAAGGCCTTGATCTGTGTTTCCAGCGCGGCAATATGGGCTTCGTAGGCGGCCTTATCCTCGTACTGACGGCGTTTGAGATCCAGCAATTGAGCCCTCAGCTCGTCGATCAGAGTTTGCCGGTCGGAGCCGGGCTCGTCGGTGACATCTGAGGCGGAGGTTGTGCCGACGGTGGTCAGACTGTCCTCGTCCGCGGGGAAGGAAAGGGGGGCGCAGGCGGTCAGCAGGGCGAGAAGGGTGGCACAGAGGCCGAGGGATAGGTAATGCTTGAACATGGTAAGCTCCTTTTTGCGGTATGGTATGGACAGGATACCATAAAAGGAGTGCGGGGACAAGGGGAGTTTGTCGAGGGAGAAAAAAATAGGGGCAAATGTCAGCGGATGCGGGACTGGAAGGACACGGCGCGGCCCAGGATGTGGATGCTGTTGAGATCGGTGCCTGAAAAGACCAGGGGGGCATAGGCAGGATTTTCGGCGGTCAGAATGAGCTTGCCCTCCTCGGGGTAGTAGTAGACCCGCTTGAGGGTGGCTTCTCCGTCCACCACCACGGCGGCGATCTCTCCGTTCTGCACCAGATCGGTCTGCTGGATGAAGACCTCGTCACCGTCGAAGATGCGTGCCCCCATCATGCTGTCGCCCTTGGCGATGAGACAGAAGTCGGCATCCGTGTCGGCGGCGGTGACGTAGCCCGCGTCGGGATCCTCTACGGCCAACACGGGCAGACCGCAGGCGATCTCACCGAGAACGGGGTAACGGCGAAGGCGGAGGGAGGTGATATTCTCGGGGTAGGGAATCTCCTCCTCGGAGACAGGGGCGGGCTTTACCTGCCCCGGGGTCATGTCGGCGGATTTGCCCAGCAGCCAGAGCTCGGATACGTTCAGCGCCTCCGCGATGAGGAGGATGGCATCGGACTTGGGCACGAAATGACCGTTGACGTACTGGCTGATGCGAGCCTTGGACAGGCCCGTGAGGCGGGAGAGCTCGGCGGCTCGGATATGGCGATGGGTCATGGCGAGGATGAGGCGATCCTTGAATATGTCCATGGCGGTTTCCTTTCGCTTGTATCAGAATGGTTCATTGTCTCCATTATACCCGATGGAAGGGGGGCTTGTCAAGGGGTTTGGGAAGAAAAGTTAAATAAATTTAAAAATGGGATTGACAAAAGGCGGAATATGTGCTATACTTGTGACAGTTAAGGAAACTTGACCGAATGAAAATGCAAGGAATGACCCCGCCATGTCCGGGATGCGCGGTGGTGTTCGATACGTCAGCAGAGGAGGAAAACATCATGCAAACAGAACAGCAGTTTCGTCCCAATGGGGCTTCCGCGGACTCCGCCCCCGTTGGCGGCGAGCGGGGATATGAGACCGCCGCGGTCATCAATGAGGAGGTATGTCCCTATTTCAAGCGGGATCGGGGAGGCGGACGGGTCGTCTGTGAGGGGGCATCCTTCAAATTTCCCGACAAGCTTTCGAGACGGGAGTACCTGTACCGCTTCTGCGCTCATCCCGAGGGCTACAAGAGCTGTCCCTTGAAGGTGGCTCTGGATCATTACTATGAGAGAAAGTACGATTACCATGCGTGACAGTACGCGTTTTCCCAGCCGCAGGGCGTTGCCCATAGCGGTGGAGGAGACTATGGGACTCTACCATGCCTGGCTTCGGTACCTGCTGACTTTGATGGGGGCAGATACCCTGCGCGTCAAGGTGTCCGACGTGACGGCGGTGTTGGACAGCATTACCTGCACCGTGACGCGAGAGGGGGATGAGTACGTCATTCGCCTGGATCGGGAGGAGGGAGGCTGATCGCCGTGTCGCATCCGAATATCCCAATCTCATGGGATGCGGGATCCACGGCGGGGGAGCCTTCAAATTGGAGTTTATCGTTCCGATAAACTCCAAAGAGATGTGTGCTCCCTACGGGAGCGTGATGTTTGCCGCAAGGCGGCAAGAGAGGTGCTCCCTACGGGAGCGTGATGTTTGCCCTGACGGGCAAGATGAGCGCGCAAGCAAGCTTGCGGGGCAAAACCTTCGGTTTTGTCCGTTACAATTCAAATTGAAACCCGAAGGGTTTCTTCCTTAACGCGGCGTAGCCGCACATCACGCGCACGAAGTGCGTACATCACGCGCCCATGGCCGGACATCTCTGCCGCTTTGCGGCTACATCACTTTTTTACATGAAAAGGACGGGACAAGGTTTTGGTGGCGCCCTTTGGCGTTGTATGGGATCAGACCGAGGCTTTATCCTTCTTTTTCTTGCCGTCCCGGTCGCGGTCGTCCTCGTCGTCGTCGGTATCCTTATCCCGCTTGGATCTTTTGGATTCCTCCTCGTCCTCCTCGTCGGGCTCAAGGCGCACCACGTGAATGGTGGAGACGCGGTGGAAATCGGTCTCTGTGACGGTGACGTCCAGATTCTCAAAGCTGAAGCGGTCTCCGCAGGCGGGAATCTTATCCATGACCTCCATGATCCAGCCGTTGATGGTGATGGAATCCGACTCGATCTCTAGATCGAAGAACTCGATGAAGTCGGAGAGGCTTCCGCCGCAGTCGATGCGGAAGGTGTTCTCGGCGATCTCCTTGTAGTCCTCCACGACCTCGTCGTGCTCGTCCCAGATGTCGCCTACCAGCTCCTCCAGAATATCCTCCATGGTAACGATGCCCAGCGTGCCGCCGTATTCGTCCAGCACCACGGCCATATGAGCCTTGTTGGTCTGCAGATCACGGAGCAGATCGTCGATGCGCTCGCCCTTGTGGATGTAGAGGGGAGGAGCGATGAGATCCTCCAGAGGTTTATCGGTGAGACCCTTGGCGGTGAAGACGTCCTTGGAGTGGACGACACCCACGATCTTATCAATGCTGTCCTCGTAGACCAAAAGGCGGGAGAAGCGGGACTCCTCAAAAAGCTGTCCGATCTCCTCCATGGGGGTGCCGATTTCGAAGCCCTCCAGATCCACGCGGTGGGTGAGGATATCCTCGGCCTTCAGCTCCGTAAAGTTGATGGCGTTGCGGAGCAGGTCGCCCTCCTCGTCGTCGATGGTGCCCTCCTCCTGAACCTCCTCCACCAGCATGAGCAGCTCCTCCTGGGACATTTTGTTGTCGGCCTTGACCCGGAAGATCTTGGCCACCAGTTTGGTCCACAGGGAGAAGATGGCGCTGAAGGGGATGAGGATCCAGACAAGAAGCTGCATGATGGGCGCAGAGAACATGGCAAAGCCCTCGGGGCGGTTCTTGGCAATGGATTTGGGGGTGATCTCGCCGAACAGGAGCACCACGACGGTGACGGCGGCGGTGGAGATCAGGGTGCCGTAGCTGTCGGCAAAGGTCTGATCCTTAGCATCCACGCACAGGGTGATGACGAACACCGTGGCGATGGATGACAAGAGGATGTTCACCAGATTGTTGCCGATGAGGATGGTGGAGAGCAGGCGGTCATAGTTCTCGCTCAGCTTAAGAGCGAGAGCGGCGCGCTTGTTGCCCTTCTCCACGAGGGTCTTGAGCTTGGTTTTGCTCAGCGTGGAAAACGCGGTTTCGGTGGCTGAAAAGTAAGCGGACATCAAGAGGCACGCGGCCATGATGATGATCTGTGCTTGGGGGCTCATATGTTTTACTCCAATTCAAAATTCACAAAGATTTGAGGTGCGCATTACGCAAGCGAGGGAAAAATAAACGCAAAAAGGCCTACCTGTCCCGTCGGATCAATTCCGAGCAAAGCAGGCACGCCGAAAAATCGCGTATGGCGGCATACACGAGCACAAATATTCACTTATGATGTAGCTGCGGCTCACGTTGCACGTGCAGGTGCAATTATCCCCGTCGGTACTACTGTCTCCGTCCATGGTTGGCTACCATCTCCTTCTTGAGTAATTACTTTATATTGTAGCAGACCCATGGAGGTTTGTCAAGGAAAAGGGGCTTTTGTTTACAATTCGTTTACGGATGTGAAGAAATTTCATAAAAAAGCCCTCCCGAAGGAGGGGGTAAGGGCGTGGAGTATCCTTCCTATCCATGACGCAGAGAAAGCTCCGAGGGGGCTGCTTTTATCAGAAATCCATTTCTTCCGCCGCCACCTCATACACGGCGCAGACATACAAGTCCACCCCGCCGTCACCGATTTTGTCTTCAGACAACAGACGGTCGTACTCGTCTCTGAAAGCACGGCAGGCAGCCTCGTCGGAGAACAGACCGTATTCGTTCAGCCTTTGTCGATGCTCGGAAAAATACTGCTCATCCTCCAGCAGATCGTAGATACAGCAGGTATCAAAGGGGATCTCGCAGCACTCGTAGCCCAAAAGGGTCATGGGAGGCAGGGGGGCGTCCCATACCTCGTCGGTGCACTCGGAGCAGATAAAGAGCAGACGGTAAGGGAGGTCGTATACGTGGCAACCCGCCAAATATTCCCGAAGCAGAGCGGGGTCGCTGACAAATTCATTGATGTACCAATAGCCCTCTCCCGCGGGGCGGGAAAAGCGGCGGTCGCGGAGATCACGGACGGCGGGGTCGCGGCAAAGGCGGTCATCCGTCAAGGGATCCTGGGCGTAGCGGTGAACCCCGCGGTAGTTTGCCACGGCCAGGAACTGCTTGATGGTGGGATCTTCTATGGTGAGATCCTGAATGAGGAAGCCGTTGGGGGTCATGGCGGGGCTCCTTTCGTGAAATGCAAAATGCAAAATGCGAAATG
>JAZOOM010000307.1:0-1703 GCA_045655025.1 Eubacteriales bacterium
AGTTGGCTTGCCCTGTTGCCTCCCTAAGCCCGCTGGGCCTCCGACTTGAAAGCCGCCTAAGGCTGCCGGGAGCAGGAGGGACAGAAGCACGGGCGGGGAGGGAAGGTGTCCGTCCAGGCCGTACAGCAGGAGGGAGAATCCCGAGATGGGGAGCATGACCGACAGGGCGGTGGCCAGCACGTCCCGCTTTTCCCATCGGTCGAGGAGGCCATCGGGGAGGAGGCTTGCGGGGAGGGGAAGGGCGGGCAGTACCGCCACCAGCAGAATGCCTCCCGCCGCCCCCAGAAGGCCGTTCAGGAGTCCCGCGGAAAAGCCCGACAGGGCGCAGAGAAGCCAAGAGAGGGGGCGGCGGGCTCGGGCGGCGGCGGGAAGATGGGACATGGGATGCACCTCCGTACTGGGCAGATTTGGCAGAATGTTACACGGGAATATAATATTTTCGGAAAAAATTACAAAAAGCCCCTTGCAATCGGTGGGCCTTCGTGGTATAATATAATGGAATATCCTTATCCGATCCGCAGGCTCTGTCCCGAGGGCGAAAACAAGAGCCGTACGGATCATAGTCTACCCATCTGTCCCGAAGTTATGTACTTCGGTTCGGCATAGATCTGCCAAAAAGGAGGTTGTTGCATGGCTGAATCAAACACTCGTAAGAAGTCCTCTGCCAAGGCGGGAAGCAAGGCGACCCCGCCCAAGGAGGACAAGTCCGCCGCCAAGAGGTCTTCTCCGAACAAGGAGACCGTGACCGTCACCACGGCGGCCTCAACCAAGCCCGGAGCAAAGGCCTCGGGGTCTTCCAAGCCCAAGTCCGATGCCAAGGGGAAAACGTCCAAGAAGACGGCCGCCGCCACAACGGCGAAGGCTCCACGGAACACCCCTGTCAAGCAGCCTGACCCCGCTCAGATCGAGGCCAAGCTGCGCCGCCGCAGCCTGTTCATGGAGCAGTTCCTCCCCTACATTCTGGTGGCGACGGGACTTTTCCTGGTGGCCTGCTTCGTGCTGGATGCCATCAGCGACGTGCGCACCCCTGCCGAGCATCAGATGGGCGCCGTCGGCTTCTACATCTGCAAATTCCTCTTCGGTTGTTTGGGATGGGCGGCTTACCTCATTCCCGTACTGCTGGTGAATCTGGTGGTTTTTTGGAAGCATTACTATCGGGACGGGCTGATTCCCATGAAGGTCATCCTCTCCCTTGTGGTGACGGTGCTCATTTCCGCGTTGGCTCACGTGATCGTTTGTGCCAAGGAGCCCGCCATGGCGCAGATCGACGTAGGATACCTGTTCCGCACCGGCTACGAATTTGAGAGCGGCGGTGTGATCGGCGGTTTCTTGGGATTTGCGCTGTTTTGGGGACTTCGTCTCCCCGGTACGGTGGTGCTCATGGTGCTGGCTCTGCCCCTGCTGCTCATGTGTCTGGTGGGTGTGACGCCTGTCTTCGTGTTTGGCAAGCTGGGGAATTTCATCAAGGAAAAATGGGCTGACTCTGCCGAGGAGCGCACGGAGCGTAAGGCTCGCCGCGCGGCCGAGGCGGAGGCACGACACGCGGCCGAGGAGGAGGCGAGAAGCCGACTGGCTGCCTCCGATGCCTACAGTGAACGGCGCGCGGCGTTGGATCCTCCCACCCCTGCCCCCGCCCGATCTGCCCCCGCGAGATCCGCGACTGCTCCCGTGACGGCCGAGACGGCACCTGTAACCGCGACCGC
>JAZOOM010000308.1:0-13130 GCA_045655025.1 Eubacteriales bacterium
CCTTCTCCCTCCTTGTGCCCACCTATGCCGAGATCGTCAGCATCAGCGGAGCGAAGCAGGACGGCAAGCCCACCCTTGACGGAGAGTACAACATCTACGCCGTCACTCTGGAGGGCATCACCGCCGATACGTCGGTCAGTGTCGTATGCAATAAGCTCACCGCCGTGGAGATGATCGTCACCGACGGGCAGGGAAGTCTCTCCATCGTAGGCTCCTTCAAGTATGCCTATGAGGATATCACCTTCACCGCTCCCTCCGCAGGCCGCTACATGATCTTCTCTACCAGCCATGAAGAATTGCAGTTCGGTCTGGGCGAGATGGGTGAGGACGGATACCCCATCTACAATCAGGTCTACTACATGGATATCACCGAGCCCGGTGAGTATACCCTCCAGTCCCGCTATTTCCCTTGGGACGTTCCCGAGAGCGGTAAGCTGGACTACACCTACATCGTCGCCAAGGTCGAGCCCGAGATCACCCTCAGCTCCCTGCGCGCCGAGGGCTACACCCTTCCCACCAACGCCGACGTGACGGTGTACTTCACCGCCCCCAAGGCCGGTAAGTACCAGATCAGTTCTTCCACTCTGGGTCTGGCATGGAACGACTACATCTGCGATTCCCTCGTGGTTACCGCAACCGAGGATAACCAGCTCATGTCCTTCACGGTGCGTTACGAGAAGACCTCCGCCCCCTCCTACGTGTTCGATTGCACCATCGTTTCCATGGAGGCAACGCCTCTCCGGGAGGGCGATAACACCGTTACGGCTCCTTATGGCTCCTACCTGGCCGTGTCGGTCACCGCAACCGAGGCGGGAACCTACATGATCCAGTCCAAGAACCCTTACATCAAGTTCTATACCTGGAACGAGAACACCGGTATCATGAACGGTCTTGGCGGAACCTACACCAAGGATCTGTCCAAGGGCGGTAAGTTCACCGTGTACGTCAGCGTGGATATATACGAGTACGACGGCACCGACGATATTACCGACGCGGTGACCGTGTCCTATCTGGGCCACGTGCCCTCGGGCTCGGGTAGCTATAACGCTAAGGTCAATGCCATGAACAGCTACGTCAGCGAGTTCGTCGCTTCGGATTTCGTCCTGACGGCACAGAACGGCGATCAGATCAGCATTGACGGCGGCAATACCTGGGTAGAGTCCGTTCAGATTTCCGTAGCTGACTATGGCTTCATTACTTACTGGGTCAAGTCCAACAGCGGTGCGGATACCGTAACCGTTACGGTGGAGCGTATCGCCTACGAGTTCACCATCGACGTGGGCACGCATACCCAGACCATGATCCCCGGTAAGGAATACACCGTATTCCTCACGGGTTCCTCCGATGACGCGCATTACGTCTCCTACATCCTCAGCTGGGACAATGCGGACCTCTCCGTCTCCTACAGCGGTGCTATCCTTACCTCCGGTGGTGCCGTTGACCGATACAACGAGTATTACTCTCTGACTATGGTTTACAACGGTTCTGCTCCTGCTCAGATCACCTTTACACTGGAGGATCCCTATGTGTCCGACGGTGGCTCTGACAACGAGACTACCGACATCCTGATCGTGGGTACGAACAAGGTGTACGTGACCGTGACGGATTACTACTGCGCGGGCACCGTGGTGACCTTCACCGCTCAGACCGCAGGCAGCTACATTTTGGCTCCCGCCGACGGCGAGCTGTACGCCAGCGTGGTAATCTCCGACGAGTTTACCTCCGAGACCATTACCATGCCCTACGTATTCACCCTGGAGGCAGGCGAGACCATTGAGTTCACCGTCTTCACCACCGAAAACATGACCGTGACCGAGGATACCATCGAGCTGGTCATTGCCAAGAAATAAGACCTCCGAAAGGATACTGATACTATGAAACAGATTCGTTTGAGCCTGACTGTTCTTCTGTTGCTGTCTCTCTGCGCTTGTATGCTGGTGGGCTGTAACGGCGAACAGACGACCGATACCACCACGGCAGATAACAACGGCACCGTCCAGTCTACCGAAGCCCCTACCGAGGCGCCCACCGAGGCTCCCGCTCCTAAGGTTGACGTAACTCTGACCGTCAAGGATCAGGACGGCAATCCTGTGAATGAGGCCGTGCTCACCATCCTCCCCGATAGCGGGGAGGGTGAGTCCGCCACGCTGACCGCCAATGAGGAGGGAAGCGTTACGGTTTCTCTGCCCGAGGGTGAGTATACCATTCGTTTTGATATCCTGCCCGAGTACGTGCTGGGTATTGATACCAAGATCACCGTCGTGGCCGGTATGGAGCCGGTTGCGCTGGAGGTTACCGATAATACTCCCAACGGCACCGAGGAGCGCCCCTTCGTCGTTAGTGAGAACAGCATTACCGTGAAGATCCCTGCGGGTGAGACCTACCACTTTACCCTGTTCGGCGCCAATAACCGCACCCTGACCTACACAAACGGAGACGTGATCGTTCTTTATAAAGACGGCGTCTACCATCCCGACAGCAACGGTCTCATGGAGTTGCGCATGTCCACGGATTCCCCCCGCGAGCATTCCTTCTTCGCCCTTCAAAATACGGGCGCGGCTGAGGTTGAATTGACCGTACAGATCCTCTCGGATCCCGGCGCGATGGATAATCCCATCGTCATTGAGACGCTGGGCGAGACCATTACCGCCAACGTTCCCCAGGATGATATGCTCTACTATACGTGGACGGCCACCGCGACGGGAACGCTCACGGTTACTTCCGCGGATACTACGAACAACATCAGCATCAATAACCTCACCACCTCCCAGGTTTCCGACTTCTCGGCAGGTAGTGAGTCCGTCAGCCTCTCGGTCACCGAGGGCGACGTGATCACCATCGTCGTTTCCGTTATCGGCGGCGATCTGCAGGCGGAGTTCAATACCGTGCATTTCACCGTGATGATGGAATAATTTTAATACCGGGCTCTCTTGGGGGCTCGGTATTTTTTGCTTTTTTCGCTCCTTTTCGCGGCAATTCGTCATATCGCCTTGACAAGAAAGAGGGGGCGTGTTATGACGCGTGTTATAATGAAAATACATACGCGGTTATAATTTTTCTTTTTTTATCCGCACCATCGCCCTCTGCGTTGGGTTCCACGATGTCTGCCCGGGATGAAGAAAACCAACGAAAGTGAAAAACAGCGGGCTTCTCGGAGAAGTCCGCTGTTTTTGTATGGATGTTTTTGTATGGATTTGAATTGAATGATCAGAGCAGGGAGAAATTTACGACAACGGCCGCGAATACAATGGAGACTACGGACAGAAGCTTGATAAGGATATTGATGGAGGGGCCGGAGGTATCCTTGAAGGGATCACCGACGGTATCGCCCACCACAGCCGCCTTGTGCTGATCCGAGCCCTTGCCGCCGTGGACACCGCTCTCGATATACTTCTTTGCGTTGTCCCATGCGCCGCCGCTGTTGGACATATAGATGGCAAGAAGAAATCCGGTTGCCGTAGAGCCGGCCAGCATACCGACCACGCCCGTCCAGCCCAGCAGAAGGCCGACAACCAAAGGAACGATTACCGAAATGACCGTAGGGAGAATCATTTCTTTCAGGGAAGATTTGGTACACAGATCCACGCAGCGGGCGTAATCGGGATCGGTTTTGCCTTCCATGATGCCCGTCAGTTCGCGGAACTGGCGTCTTACTTCGCGGACTACGCTCTGTGCCGCGCGGCCCACCGCGTTCATGGTCAGAGCCGCGAACAGGAAGGGAAGGCAAGCGCCCACCAGAAGGCCAACCAGAACCTGGGGACGGGTGATGCTCAAGGCGGCCTCGTTAACGGCTTCGGGAGCCAAAGCCTCGATCTTGTCCACATAGGAGGCCATGAGAGCCAACGCAGTCAAGGCGGCAGAACCGATGGCGAAGCCCTTGCCCGTGGCGGCCGTGGTGTTTCCGAGAGAATCCAGCGCGTCGGTGCGCTCACGGACGGACTCGTCCATATTGGCCATCTGAGCGATACCGCCTGCGTTGTCTGCCACAGGGCCATAGGCATCGGTGGCCAGTGTGATGCCCAAGGTGGAGAGCATACCGACGGCTGCCAGAGCAATGCCGTACAGACCGCGGGAGGCATCCGTTGCGCCACCCGATACGAAGAAGGCTACCAGAATGCAAACGCCAACGACCAGTACGGGAATGACGGTGGAAAGCATGCCCACCGACAGCCCGCCGATGATGATGGTCGCCGTGCCCGTTTCGGAGGTGGCAGCCAGATTTCGTGTGGGCTTATAGGTGTCAGACGTGAAATACTCGGTTGCCTGACCGATCAGAACACCCGAGATCAGACCCGCCAGAATGGCGAAATACAGAAGCCAATTCTCCTTGCCCAGCACGAAGTACACCAGGGGCAGGGAAGCGACGGCGATGAGGATGGCCGAGAAGTTGGTGCCGCGGGACAATGCGCGAAGCAGCTGCTTCTGACCGGCGTTTTCCTTGGTACGGACGAGGAACGTACCCAGAACAGAGCAGATCACGCCCATGACAGCAATCAGCAAAGGAAGGCTCAGAGCCGCGCTGTTGTGGAATGCGGCCATGCCCAGCGCGCAGGCGGAAAGCACCGAGCCCACGTAGGACTCGTAAAGATCCGCGCCCATACCCGCCACGTCGCCTACGTTATCACCCACGTTGTCGGCGATAACCGCGGGGTTGCGGGGATCATCCTCGGGAATGCCTGCTTCCACCTTGCCCACCAGATCCGCGCCTACGTCGGCGGCCTTGGTGAAAATACCGCCGCCTACACGGGCAAAGAGGGCCATGAAGGAGGCGCCCATGCCGAAGGTCAGCATGGCCGAGGAGATCTCCTCGGGAGTCAGCTTAAACACAAAGGTCAGAAGAGTGAGCCAAATGGAAATATCCAGAAGACCCAGACCCACCACCGTAAAGCCCATGACCGAGCCCGCCGAGAAGGCCACGCGGAGTCCGCGATTCAGCCCTTGGGTGCAGGCGTGGGAGGTTCTGGCATTGGCGGCGGTTGCAATCTTCATTCCGATGAAGCCCGAAAGTCCCGAGAAGAATCCGCCTGTCAGGAACGCGAAGGGCATGAAGGGAGAAACCAGATCACACAGAGCAAGGATGCCCAGAATCACCGAGACTGCGGCGAAAAAGACCAATACGATGCAGTATTGCCGCTTCAGAAACGCATTGGCACCGGATCGGATGGCGGCAGATAGCTTGGCCATACGTGGAGTGCCCTCAGGGAATTTCAGCACGCGCAGAGTTGTCAGCAGAGCGTAGAGAAGCGCGATAGCCGCTCCGCCGAAGGTACATAGGATCAAAATGCTATCCATGGATGACCTCCTTGAAGTCATAACGAGTATATCCGTCATTATACCACACAAAATGCGCTTTGTCAAGGAAATAATCATTATTTTTGCAAGAATTTACACAAGAAATTGCAAAATTAAGAGATTTACAAAAAATACATGAATTTTGCTCTGGATTGTGCTATAATGTGAGCAACGTCATGAAAAAGGAGGGAAAGCTTTGAAAAAGTCCGTATCCAGATTGCGCCTGTCTACGACTCGCATCATAATGGGTAGCTTCCTTCTTTTGATCCTTGTGGGGAGTGTCCTTTTATCCCTTCCGATCAGCTCTGCTGACGGCACGCCCCATGCCTATATAGACGCTTTGTTTACGGCTACCACCGCTACCTGCGTGACGGGCCTCGTCACTTTACCCACCTACTCCGCTTGGAGCACCTTTGGCCACGTGGTCATTCTCGTTTTGGTGCAGATCGGCGGCTTGGGACTGATCACGGTGACGGCGGGCTTTGTGTTCTTGTTCCAGCGCCGTGTCCGCCTTTCCAACCGCCTTATTATACGCGACGCGTTCAATCTCGATACGTTGGAGAATCAAGGGGTCTTCATTCGTAACGTTCTGGTTGGAACTCTTGTAGTGGAGAGTGTGGGCGCGCTCCTGTACATGACGGTGTTTGTCCCCGAAATGGGGGCAAGGGGGATTTGGGTGTCTGTTTTCAACGCTGTATCTGCCTTTTGTAACGCGGGTATGGATATCATAGGAGACGGCAGCCTGTCAAGTTACGTGACGAATCCCGTAATCAACGGCACAACGGCCTTTCTGGTGATTTTCGGCGGCATTGGTTACGTGGTTTGGTGGGATATGATCCGCGTGTTGCGAGAAGCCTGCCGGAGACGGAGCTTGAGACCTTTCCGTCAATTATCCCTTCACAGCAAGCTGGCACTGTCTTCTACGGCTATTCTCTTGCTGGGCGGATGTCTGTTGATCCTTCTGTTGGAATACGAACGCCCCGGTACACTGGGTGGACTCTCCTTTCCGCAAAAGATCCAAGCCGCCTTTTTTCAATCCGTCACAACGCGCACGGCTGGTTTTTATACCATAGACCAATCTAAGCTTGGTAACGCTTCGTCCATGGTATCCATGTGCCTTATGTTCATCGGAGGCTCGCCCGTGGGTACGGCCGGCGGCGTGAAGACCGTGACTGTGACCGTGCTTTTCGCGTCAGCTATGAATACCTTCCGCCATCGCGACGAGATCGCCCTGTTTGACCGTCGTATTGAAAAGGATGCTCTTCGCAGGGCTATTGCCGTAACGGGGATGTCTATCCTCATTACGCTGGCCTCCACGATCCTCTTGGCGGCTGTACAACCGGGAGATATCTTGGACATCCTCTATGAAACCGTTAGCGCTACTGCCACCGTGGGTCTATCCCGCAATCTGACTCCCACGCTCAATCTTTGGGGTAAGCTGATTATCACCTTTACCATGTATCTGGGACGCATTGGCCCCATTTCCCTGGCTTTAGCCTTCATTCTTCCAAAATACAACCACAATATCATTACCAATCCCACCGAGAGCATCAGCGTTGGCTGATCCCATGGCGCGATGAAGAGAAGGAGTATTCCTATGAGCTTGCAAAAATCCTATGCCGTTTTCGGACTTGGCCGTTACGGCTTCGCTGTCGCCCGTGAGCTGGCTCAAGCGGGCGTGGACGTGTTGGCCGTTGACCTGAACGAATCTGTAGTCAATTCCGCTTCCGCAAAGCTGCCCTTGGTCAAGTGTGCCGACGTGACCGATCCGGCGGTTATCAAGGTATTGGGAATTGCCAATATGGACGTGGTCATCATTGCCATGGCGGAGGATCTGGAGGCATCGGTCATGGCTACCATGCTCTGCAAGGATGCGGGGGTTCCTACCGTCATTACCAAATGCGCCACGGATATGGGGCAACGCATTCTGACAAGGATCGGTGCCGACAAGGTTGTTTTTCCCGAGACGGAATCCGGCACTCGCTTGGCCAAGAATCTCCTCAGCGCGGGCTTTGTGGACGTGATCGAGCTCTCCCGTGACGTGGTTATGGTAGAAATGAACGTTCGTCCCGAATGGGTAGGGAAGAATCTCATTGATTTGGCGCTCCGCCGCCGCTACGGTGTCAACGTGGTAGCCATTCGCCGCGGAGACGATATTTCGGTGAACGTAGATCCCAACAAGCCTCTTACGGCCGATGCCAAGCTGTTGGTGATCGCCAATACCGATAAGTTCAATAAACTAAAATAAATAACCGCTTGCGTTATGTTGCAAGCCTGAAATTCCATAGCTTACAGCGGGTTAAGCAGAAATACAGTACAGGAGACATTCTATCATGCAATACCGAATTTTGGGTAACACAGGCCTTAAGGTCAGCGAGATCGGTCTGGGGGGTGAGTGGCTGGAGCGTCACTCCGCCGAGGAGGTTAAAGCCGTTGTGGACGCTTGCCGCTCTTATGGTGTCAATATCATTGATTGCTTCATGTCCGAGCCCAACGTCCGCTCCAATCTGGGAAATGCCATTCTGGGTGAGCGGGAGAAGTGGATCATTCAAGGCCATCTGGGCTCTGCTTGGCGGAACGGTCAGTACGTTCGCACTCGCAACATTCCCGAAATCAAGGCCGCTTTTGCCGATCTTTTGGAGCGTTTTCATACCGACTACATTGATCTGGGTATGATCCATTTCGTGGATCGATTGGATGACTGGCAGACCGTTCTGGACAGCGGCTTTATGGATCTTATGATCTCCCTGAAGGCAAGCGGTGCGATCCGCCATATTGGTTTGTCCACTCATAATCCCGAGATCGCCCGTCTGGCGGTGGAGCACGGAGTGGTGGAATCTCTGTTGTTCAGCGTCAACCCCGGGTACGATCTTCTGCCCTCTGAGGAGAACGTGGGTCTGGCTGATCAAAACGCCCCTATTTTGCGGGGAATGGATCAGGAGCGTGCCGATCTTTACGATTTCTGCGCTCGTCGAGGCGTTGGCATCACCGTCATGAAGTGCTTTGGAGGCGGTCGCCTGCTGGATGCGAGCCGTTCTCCCTTCGGTGTGGCGTTGACCCCTGTTCAATGCATTCATTACTGCCTGACCCGCCCCGCCGTGGCTACCGTTATGCTTGGCTTTGACAATGCCGCGGAGGTCCCTGCCTCTATGGCTTACCTGACCGCCTCGGACGAGGAGCGGGATTACGCTACCGTCCTGTCTTCGGTGGCGCGGGAGACATACTACACCCATTGTACGTACTGCGGCCACTGCAAGCCTTGCCCTGTGAATTTGGATATCGCCATGGTCAACAAGCTGTTGGATCTGGCTACAGCCCAGCCCTCTGTCCCCGATACTGTCCGGGCCCACTATGCGGATCTCTCCGCCCATGCTTCGGACTGCCTCGGATGTGGCTTCTGTGAGACCCGCTGTCCCTTCCACGTTCGCGTCACCGAGCGTATGAAGGAGGCTGTTTCGGTCTTCGGTCTCTGATTTCGACGAGGCGAGGTAATAGAACCATGAACTCGATCCACAGAACCGAAGTGACCCGTTGGCGCGAGGCCCTTCGCAAAATGGTGCTCTCCGCCATGTTCATTGCCATTGGCTTGATTCTTCCTTTCTTTACAGGTCAGCTTCCCCAGATCGGCAGTATGCTTCTGCCTATGCATATTCCCGTGCTTTTATGCGGTCTGGTTTGCGGATGGTATTACGGCGCCGCCGTGGGCTTGATTCTCCCTGTAACCAGATTTCTGCTGTTCGGCATGCCTCCGCTGTATCCTGCCGCCTTGTCCATGTCGGTAGAATTGTGCGTGTACGGCCTGACCATTGGTCTGATCTACAGCTTGTTCCGTAAGCAAAGTCCTCTGCGAGTCTACGCCGCCATGATTCCCGCCATGCTTTTGGGACGGCTGGCTTGGGGCGGTGCGCAGATGGCTCTTTTGGGAGTACAGGATATGCCTTTCACATGGGAGGCGTTCCTGGCGGGGGCGTTTATCAATGCCATCCCCGGCATTATTCTGCAATTCTTGCTGATTCCCTCGGTCATGGCTATTCTGCATTACACGGGGCTGCAACGCTTTAAGAGATCGGAACGGTGATGGTTTATGGATACTGTTTATTACTCCATGCTAACCCTCATTCAAAAGAAGAGGGAAGCATCCTCACGGTTTCCCTATATTGTTGCCCTGGATGGCCCCTGCGCATCGGGAAAAACCACGGCGGCCGCCCGAATCTCCGAAGCCCTTGATTGCCCCGTGGTGCACATGGACGATTTCTTTCTTCGCCCCGAGCAACGTACGCCGGATCGGTTGGCTACGCCGGGAGAAAACATCGATCACGAACGCTTTCTTGAGGAAGTGCTCCTTCCCTTGACATGCGGAAAGCCCTGCCGATACTCTCCGTTCTCCTGCGCGACGCAAAGCCTGTTGCCTTCTGTGGATCTGACGCACGACGGGCTTGTTCTGATTGAAGGCTCCTACTCCCATCACCCCGCACTTCGTCCCTACTGCGACCTGTTCCTGTTTCTGACCGTTACGCCGGAGGAGCAACTGGATCGCATCCTGAAGCGAAACGGAGAAGCCGTGGCTAAGATCTTTCAGAACCGCTGGATCCCTCTGGAGGAGGCTTATTTCAGATCGTTTTCTGTCTCCGAGCACGCGGACGGCATCTTTTCTCTCAGCTAAACTGTTTATACTCTTTTGGCAGATTTCCGCCGTATGTGAAATCTGCCAAATTTTTCAATTATTGGAGAAAAATATCGTAAATGTGTTGCAAATTTGATGGTTTTGTGATATAATAGTACCGGGCATCCCCGGGTGGTCGGCTTTTTGTTCATGGAAGCCGCCTGCTCAAAAATTCAAGAAAGGAAGTACCCTTATGAACAAGAAGATTTTAGTTCTTCTGGCCCTTCTCGTGGCCCTGACTCTGGTGTTCGTGGCTTGTCAGAATGACCCTAAGCCTGAAGACACCACCGCAGACCAGGTTACCACCGAAGAGCCCACTCAGAACGTCGAGGATCCCACCGCGGCTCCTACCGACGACGAGACTACAGAGGCAGAGGATCCCACTGACGTCCCCACGGACGACGTGACCACTGCTCCTGAGGATCCCACGGATAAGCCTGAGGATCCTACCGATAAGCCTATCGACGATGTTACGACTGCCGAGCTCGAGACCGACGATCCTATGGAACCCGTCAACGTCTTTGATGCTGAGGACATTCAGACCATCACCGGCGGCGACCCCAACAACATGACCCAGGATTGCCTGACCCTGGAGGACGGCTACATTCACGTCGTTCCGATCGGTCCCGATCCCTACTGGTATCCCTTCGCAGGCGTAGATGGTGCCCGCTACGTTGCGATCCGCTACCGCACCGATGCTACCGGCGCTGACATGCAGCTGTACATGTCCTCCACCGGTACCGGCCCTCAGGATGACACCACCATGATCCGTCAGCCCGTTATCGCCGACGGCGAGTGGCACGTCATCATCTTCGACACCCAGTCCCTTATCGATGCCAACCTGTACGACGGTGAGTACGTCTCCTACTTCCGCTTCGATCCTCTGGAGGCCGGCTACATTCTCGACGAGAACGGCCAGCCCTACAAGGACGAGAGCGGTCAGTGGGCCAGATACTCTCTGCCCGAGGGTTGCATGATCGACGTCGCTTACATCGGCTTCTTCCATTGCGAGGAGGCAGTTGCCAAGTATGACTTCGAGCAGTATCCTCCCTACGCTCAGCCCGGTGATGCCGGCCTGAAGAACCTGTCCTTTGACACCTTCTACGTCAACGGCCAGATGTACTTCCCCGAGGACGGTCAGGCCGACGCCAAGCTGGATGCGATCAACAACACCCTGACCTTCGCTTCCGCTGCAGAGCTGGAGAACATCACCCTCCGCGGCTGGATCGGCTTCGATCAGGCTATTGATTCCTTCGGCTACTACGTGGACAACTATGAGTTCGTCTACGACGACTTCAAGACTTCCACCGAGGACGGCGTTCTGGGCGCAGGCGGCGAGTTCGCATCCCGCTTCGAGATCAAGATTCCTCTGGAGTACTTGGAGGGTGACGATCACTTCGTCGGCTTCGTTGTTAAGCTGGCAGACGGCACCATCGTTCAGCTCCGCGAGGACATCATCATTGATCTGCCCGAGCTGCCCAAGGATATCACCGACAGCTTCGTCTCTGACGTGAACTCCAACGAGGTCGGCACTACCATGGATGCCTCCGATCTTGCTAACTTCTTCGATATTGAGACTCCCCTTGCCGCAGTGGATCCCGCTGCCGCTTGCCCCATCGTTGTCGAAGGCGAGAATAAGATCTATAATCTGACTTCCATCTCCGACTTCTATGCAGACATCAACGGCCGTTACTTCTTCAAGGCTAACGTCATCAACTCTGACGGCTCCGGCTGGATGTTCGTCCGTGGCTACAAGGTAGTCAACTCCGACGAGATCATTGAGAAGTTCGATCCCGCTGGCGGCTTCTACAAGATCAACAACTACTACGAGACCGATATGGCAGGCGCTATGGGCGGTGCAGGTATCTATGCACGTCTGGGTGGCGGCAAGCTGTTCATCATGGTCAAGTACTACAACCCCGAGACTCCTACCCGCGTTGGTAACAAGATCTACGCTATCGACGCTGCAGGTTCCGAGCTGACCATGGCTGATAACGGTTCTACCGTTTCCATCATGGTGGACGGTGTTACCTACGCCACCGTCGAGCTGTCCGGCTCCGTTGACTATGCAGACATCAACGAGGTTGATCCTGCAGGCTCCTTCGCTGAGAAGGCTGTCATCACCCTGAAGGACGGTACCACCGAGACCATCGAGAACACCCTGATCGCCGCTACCTGCGAGTGCCAGATCGGTGTTGTTGCTCGTGCAGGCTCCTTCAAGTTCGACACTCTGGCTGTCGGCGGTTACTCCGCCATTGAGGTTCCCGCTCTGGAGATCGTGGTTCCTGAGGAGCCCGAGCCCGTCGATCCCGACGCTCCTGTGCTGGTTCTGGATCCTGAATTTATCGACAACCAGGCCGGCTCTACTGTGACTTCCGTTGCTCAGCACATCGGTTCTCACGAGATCATCACCGAGGACGGCGTTACCTTCGTTCGCCTGACCTCCAACGGCGGCGATCCCTACGTCGCTCTCGTTAACCTTGGCTCTTACCTGGAGCTGCCTCCTTACATGGCATTCGCATACCGCACCAACTGCGATCTGGATGCTCACGTCTTCATCGGCTCCGGCTCCGGCTGGAACGGTCAGGGCGACGTGGCCTCTGTCGCTTGGAACCAGGACAACAACTGGAACCTGGCTGTTTTGGATCTGAACAACGCAGGTCTGACCTCCATCCAGAATGGTATCATCTCCTACTGCCGCTTCGACTTCTTCACCGGCGACGGCGCCGGCAACATGGACGTTGAGTACGTTGCATTCTTCAACTCCGCTGAGGCTGCAGAGAAGTACTTCAACAAGCTCCACGGCATCGAGGTTCCCACCGAGCCCGAGGTGACTGAGCCTCAGGAGCCCGAGACCACCGAGCCTCAGGAGCCCGAGACCGAGGAGCCCAAGCCCGAGGTCGCTTACAAGAACGAGACCATTACCCTTGCTGAGCGCGCAGGCGGCGGCCCCTTCGGCTCCACCAAGACCTTCGGTCAGCGCTACAACATCGGTGATGCCATTCTGAAGGCCATTACCATTGAAAACATGGCCACCTATGATGACGGTAACGTCAACACCTGGTCTCTGAAGATTTGGCAGTGGAACACCGACTACGCAACTACCGTAGCCGCTGAGCCCCTCTTCGTCAAGCTGGGCGAGAACCATGCCAACAACACCCACTTCTCCGTGTTC